>DASQZP010000602.1:0-8520 GCA_035638655.1 Bacteroidales bacterium | reverse complement strand
AGTAACAATCACTTCGGTATGTTTGGTTCCGTATTTGTCGATATGCCGCATGGCATCTTCCAGGTCATCCACCACTTTTACTGCCATAATATAATCGAGATACTCGGTAGCCCAGTCTTCTTCTGTAGCGGGAATTGCTTCTGGGAATAGTTTTTTTACCGTTTCGTCTCCTCTGAGTTCAACGCCATTCTCTTTCAGGGCCTGACAAACTTCAGGTACAAATGTATCCGCTATTTTACGGTGGATGAGCAAGGTTTCGGCAGCATTACAAACGCCTGGTCTGTGAATTTTGGAGTTGACGGTTATGCTTGTTCCCATTTCGGGATCGGCTGATTCGTCAACAAAAACATGGCAATTACCAACACCGGTCTCAATCACCGGTACACTGCTGTTTTCCACCACTGTTTTGATAAGCCCGGCCCCTCCCCTGGGGATCAGCAGGTCAAGATATTTATTCAGCTTCATCATGGCCACGGCACTTTCTCTTGTAGTATTTTCCACGAGCTGCACGGCTTCTGCGGGGAATCCGGAATCAGCAAGGGCATTCTGCAGAATATTAATGGTTGCCATGTTTGAATGGATCGCTTCTTTACCGCCCCTGAGAATAGTAGCATTTCCGGTTTTCAGACAAAGTCCGAAAGCATCTGCTGTAACATTGGGACGGGCTTCATAGATGATACCAATCACTCCCATCGGCACTCTTTTCTGGCCAATTACCAGTCCGTTGGGCCTCTTTTTCATGGTCAGCACTTCTCCCACCGGGTCGTCCAGTTGGGCAATCTGTCTCAATCCATCTGCCATACCACCAATACGATCTTCATTCAGCGTCAGCCGGTCGAGCAGGGCTCCTTTTACCCCATTCTCTTCCGCGTCAGCGAGATCTTTTTTATTGGCTTCCAGTATGTCAGCTGCATGTTTCTCAAGCAGGTCAGCGGCATGATTGAGCACATTGTTTTTGTCGCCGGTGGATACTCTAATTAGAAAATTTGCAGCTTTCCTGGCTTTTTGGCCTTTTATTTCAAGTTCTTCCATTGTTTCTGGTTTTTATATTTTTTTAATCCGGAGATTAATCCTGTTCTTTTCATTTTTTTCTGAAACATATCCTCTAGTTTGGATTGAATGTTTGCTGATTTTTGGCAGAAACAAACAGGGTTCCCACTTCTTTTCCTTCCAGCAGGTCAATGATAATTGATGGTTCTTCACCGTTGGTAATGATTGTATCAATTCCGGCTTTGTCGCAGAGTTTGGCTGCCGCGATTTTTGTGGCCATGCCGCCTTTACCGAAGGATGAGCCGGCGCCGGTGGCCATTTGTTCGATTTCCGGAGTAATACGGGTTACTTTATGGATAATACGGGCAGAATTATCTTTTTTCGGATCTGCTGAATACAAGCCTTCAATGTCAGAAAGCAACACCAGTAATTCCGCTTCAACCAGTATGGCCACATAGGCGGAAAGTGTGTCGTTGTCCCCAAATTCTATTTCTTCTGTGGAAACAGTGTCATTTTCATTGATGATGGGTACAATCGACATATTTAATAGTGTATTGAGTGTGTTGTGTGCGTTTGAGCGGGACAGGCTGTTGATCAGGCCGTCTTTGGTAAGCAGCACCTGGGCCACATTCTGATCATAGGCATCAAAAAATTTCTGATAGATCTTGATCAGCTCCGCCTGTCCAATTGCAGCAAGCGCCTGCTTTTCGGCCAGGTCATCCGGCCGGTCTTTTAGTCCAAGCCTTCCGGCGCCAACTCCAATGGAGCCTGATGAGACAAGAATTACCTGCTTACCCTTATTCTGAAGAAGAGAAATAACCTTGGCAAGCTTTTCTATCCGCTGAAAATTTAGCCTTCCGTTTGGATAGGATAGTGTTGATGTTCCTACTTTTATTACAATCCGGTTTTTTCCGGGTATTTTATTGCGATGTTCCATGTTTATTTTTCTGGGTGCTTACTGAAAATTCAAAAGTTCAAACTTTTCCGGGAATACCCGGGATTCAAATTCATAGAGAGACCTTTCTCCGGCCACCTCCGCAAGTTTTTCGGGAAGTTCTTCTTCGTTTACAATGATTCCCGGCGTGGTGGTTCCTGCCGGAACGATCATATACCGACCATCCGATACTGATTTGATCAGAATAATATGAGCATCCACCAGCCTGGCAACATTAAGCACCAGCGGATAATTATCATTCAGTTCTATGTCTTCAGTAGAGACAGTATCATTTTCATTGATTACCGGAATGATGTTTTTATCCAGTAGCTTGCTGAAAGTATTTCTTGCGTTGGCCTGTCTCTCTGCATTTGTCATGGCCTGGTTAGTCAACAAAATCTGCGCAACAACCTGGTTGTATTCTTCAAAATAATGCTGGTAAATTTTAATTAGTTCAGCCTGTCCAATGGCTGCCATGGCCTGCATCTGAATATGATCTTCCGGCAGGCTTTTTAGCCCCATTCTTTTTGATCCAAGGGCAATAGCGCCTGATGATACAACCAGGATCTGCATGCCGCTGTTATGTAAATTAGAAAGGATCATTACCAGTCTCTCAAGCTTTTCTTCATCCAAATTCCCGTCAGGGTCTGACAGTGATTTAATTTCAATTTTTACGACCACTTTCAGGGAATTTCCATTCACTGTTTTCATTGGATAGAAATTGTATTTATAAAATTTTTTCCGGACGAATACGTCAGTACTTTGGTATTATAAACTAACACCGGAAAGCTGAAAACGTTTCATCCCTGAGGTTTTTATTCTTTAATAATTAATAATTTTTCCAGTGCTCTCGCGGTAGCCGGAAAGTTAAATTCGTCAATAATTTTTTCCATATCAGCTGCAATCTTATCATTATTCAGGTTTCCAATACTGCCGGCATGCGTATGTTCTACTTTCTTTTCCGGCTTGAAACGGCCTTCCTGAATTGCAGCCGCCACTTCCTGGTAGGCTTCCCGGAAAGGAATGCCACGAAGTACAAGTTTGTTTACTTCCTCTACACTAAACAGATAATCATAGAAAGAATCTTCCAGCAGGTCCTTTTTAACCTGCATATTTGACAGCATGACCACCATCATATCCATGCAGGAGATTAATTCATCAAAGGATGGGAAAAGGCTTTCCTTCAATAGTTGATAATCTCTGTGATAACCTGACATCAGGTTATTTTTAATCAGGGTAATTTCATTTGGAAGCGATTGTAATTTGCTGCAGCGGGCCCTGATGAGCTCAAAAACATCCGGATTTTTTTTATGAGGCATAATACTCGACCCGGTAGTCAGTTCATCAGGAAAGGCGATAAATCCAAAGTGCTGGTTCATAAACAGGATTGCATCTCCTGCCAGCTTGCCCAGCGTTGAAGCGGCAGAAGCCATGGCCGTGGAAACAATCCACTCCATCTTACCCCGGCCCATTTGAGCATATATCACATTGTGGCTCAGTGATTCAAAACCCAGCAATTGGGTAGTATATTCCCTGTCCAGCGGAAAAGAAGAACCATAACCGGCTCCTGATCCCAATGGATTGCGGTTGACCAGGTGATAGGCATTCAGCAACAATTGAGTATCATCAGTTAAACTTTCGGCAAACGCACCGAGCCAGAGACCAAAGGAGGAGGGCATGGCAAGCTGGGTATGGGTATATCCCGGCATGAGTTTGTCCTTATGCTGTTCGCTCAGGGAAATGAGCAGGTTAAATAGTTCTCTCTGTTTGAGAGTAAGCTGTTCAATCCGCTCTCTCAGATAAAGGCGCAGGTCCAGGAGTACCTGGTCATTTCTCGACCTTCCGGCATGGACCTTCTTTCCCGATTCTCCAAGTTCTGCCGTCAGCATCATTTCCACCTGGGAATGGATATCTTCTATTCCCTCATCAATGCTGAAATCACCTTTCAGGATCTGCCGGTAAACATCACGCAATGATTGGATTAGCTTAACCGATTCCTCCCCGGTGAGCAACCCGATTTTAGCCAGCATCTTCACGTGGGCTATCGAACCGAGTACATCAAAAGGGGCCAGCTGTAAATCCAGCTCGTTGTCTTTGCCGATTGTGAACTTTTCAATCTGCTGATCAGGTATATATCCTTTATCCCAAAGTTTCATTTTGATTTTTTAGTTTCCGGAATAACAGATGTATCCGGGGTAATGAATATTTTTTTGATACTTTGCCAAAAAAACAAAAGCCACGAATAATTTATTGATTCAGCCTTATTATCCGGATGCTTTAAATAGCTGTATTAACAGGTTGAAAAAATACCTGTTTGGGACACTGTACTGTGAATTTTACCAGGGTGGAGCAGGAGCCTGAACGGCTCCTGACAGCCTTCCCTGTTACAATGCCAGGTGATGGTGGTGTGATGTGTTTTAAGTATCTTTCAACAAAAAATAACAAGCAGTTAATACTTATATATTAAATATAACGTAATATTTCGCAATTAATTCTTCTTTCTGCGAAGAATAGCATTATGTGCCATCAGCCTTATGGCATTTATTTTTATGAATCCGGCACTGTCCTTTTGGTCAAATCCGCCTTCAATATCCATACTGGACAGTTCCTGGTCATAGAGTGAACTGGGAGAGGTTCGACCGTTAACCAGCACATTGCCTTTGTAAAGGGTAAGGAACACGGTACCATCGATGAGTTCCTGGCTTTTGTTGATAGCCGCACGCAGAAAATCCATTTCCGGGCTGTACCAGAAACCATTGTATACCAGCTCGGCAAACTGGGGTGATAACATATTCCGCAGCTTCATCACTTCGCGGTCCATGGCGATGCCTTCAATATCCAGGTGAGCCTGAAAAAGAATGGTGGCGCCTGGTGTTTCATATACGCCTCTGGATTTGATTCCAACAAACCGGTTTTCCACCATGTCAAGCAATCCGACACCGTTTTCACCACCCAGCTTGTTCAGGTAGTTGAACAATTCCAGTGGCTCTGTTTTTTCTGTTTTATCTTCCAGGTTTACCACTTTAACCGGAATCCCGTCTTTAAAATGGATGGCAATTTTGGTCTCTTTATCAGGTGCCAGTTGCGGGGGAACGATCTTTGTATACATATCCGCTTCAGGCGAATATGCCGGATCTTCCAGGATACCTGCCTCATGACTAATGTGCATCAGATTGTCGTCCTCACTATAAGGCTTTTTAAGTGAGGCTTTTACCGGAATATTGTACTTTTCAGCGTAATTGAGCATGTCGGTACGTCCCTTGAATTCATCAAGAAATTCCTGGCTTTTCCATGGGGAAAATACCTTGATTTTCGGATGCAATGCATAATAGGTTAGCTCAAATCTTACCTGGTCATTTCCTTTTCCTGTAGCACCATGGGAAACATATTGCGCGTTTTCTGCCTTAGCGATCTCAATCTGCCTTCTGGCAATCAACGGCCGGGCCAATGCTGTTCCAAGCAGGTATCGGCTTTCGTATATAGCATTTGCCTGGATGGCCGGAAATATAAAGTCAGTTACCAGTTCCTCTTTCAAATCCTCGATATAAACTTTTGAAGCACCTATAGCCAGTGCTTTTTCACGGGCAGATTCAAAATCGTCATCCTGTCCTACATCAGCAATGTAGGCAATTACTTCGAAATTTTTGTCAATCAGCCATTTCAGAATAACAGAGGTATCGAGCCCTCCGCTATAGGCAAGAATAATCTTTTCTTTTTGCATGTTCATACAATTATTTAAATTAATTCCATAATAAAAGTGGTCAGACCGGTATTAAAATTCCAAGTATTTATAAACCCCTAAAAATTACTTATGAAAAACGAACCGGCTAACCACTTTTAAGTTCTGTTGTATATTTTTTCTTCAAGTTCGGGCATGATTACAACCAACGCATTCATTATATCCTGATGAGAAACTCCTTCATTAGGTATAAGGAGGATGGTGTCATCCCCGGCTATAGTTCCCAGAATTTCATACTTATCCATACTGTCAATAAGGGAAGCTATGCTACTTGCATAACCGGGTATGGTTTTTATAACTCCCAGGTTATTGGCAAATTCAAGGGTTTTGAATCCCCTTAACGGAAAACTCTGCAGTTCCCCGGAATTTGCCTCTGTGCCATTATTCATCTGATTTACTGGCAATGAATAATAGTATCCCAGTTTTTTATCTGGCAGCTTAATTACCTGTAAAAATCTTAAATCACGGGAAAGGGTTGCCTGTGTGAGTTCATAACCCTCCTGAAGGAGCCTGGCTAACATTTCTTCCTGATTCCGGATTTTTTCTTTATCGATAATTCGCCTGATTGTTAAAAGGCGTTGTGTCTTTCTTTTCATTTACCGTATTTATATGCGTTAACACTGCAAAAATATACAAAAAATATATTCTAAAACAATTTTTTTACAAATAATTTGTATTTTTGACCGTTGAAAAATTTAGCTCCTTTTACCGTAAGTCGGCTAATGTGTAATAAATCAGCAGTATATGTTTTTTCTTAAAATAAGTTTAAATATACATATTAATATGCCTGATTATTCGGCACAACCCTAAACCAATAAACAGTTATAGCATGAGTTTATCTACCAAACCACAGGTTGAAAGTGAAGTAAAGAAAGTGATTGTGCTTGGTTCCGGAGCCCTGAAAATCGGAGAGGCCGGTGAATTTGATTATTCCGGATCGCAGGCACTGAAGGCACTCAGGGAGGAAGGTGTTTATTCTGTATTAATCAATCCCAATATTGCTACTGTACAAACCTCAGAAGGTATTGCTGATAAGATTTATTTTCTTCCGGTAACTCCTTATTTTGTTGAAAAAGTAATTGCCAAAGAAAAGCCTCAGGGTATATTGCTCGCTTTTGGCGGTCAGACGGCCCTGAACTGTGGCATTAAACTTTTTGAGACAGGGGTGTTTGAAAAATATAATCTCAGGGTAATGGGCACTCCTGTTCAGGCCATAATGGATACCGAGGACCGGGATTTGTTTGTGCATAAATTGAAAGAAATTGATGTAAATACAGCACGAAGCATTGCGGTTACCAATATGGAAGATGCCGAAAAAGCCGCAGAAGAACTTGGTTTTCCTATTATTCTTCGTGCGGCTTACGCACTTGGGGGGCAGGGAAGCGGTTTTTGTTACAATAAAGCACAGCTGAAAGAACTTGCAGCTACCGCATTCTCCTATTCAAGTCAGGTACTGATAGAGGAATCACTCAAAGGCTGGAAAGAAATCGAATATGAGGTAGTAAGGGATAAGTATGACAATTGTATTACTGTTTGTAACATGGAGAATTTCGATCCGCTGGGCATTCATACCGGCGAAAGCATCGTGGTGGCTCCTTCCCAGACGCTTACCAACAGTGAATATCATAAACTTAGGCAGTTGTCCATCAGGATTATACGGCATATTGGCGTGGTTGGTGAATGTAATGTACAATATGCCCTGGATCCTAATTCAGAAGATTATCGTGTTATTGAGGTAAATGCCCGGTTGTCACGTTCCAGTGCGCTTGCTTCCAAGGCAACAGGTTACCCGCTCGCTTTTGTTGCAGCTAAGCTAGGCCTTGGGTACGGGCTGCATGAGCTTAAAAATTCTGTTACCAAAACAACATCGGCATTTTTTGAACCGGCACTCGACTATGTGGTTTGCAAGATTCCCCGCTGGGACCTGAACAAGTTTGCCGGCGTGTCAAAACTGATCAACAGCTCCATGAAGAGTGTAGGTGAGGTGATGTCCATCGGAAAAACCTTTGAAGAGGCCATCCAAAAAGGTTTACGCATGATTGGTCAGGGCATGCACGGTTTTGTCGGCAACCATGAACTGGAGGTGGAAAATATTGAGAAAGAACTATCAGAACCTACCGACATGCGGATCTTTGTTATTGAGGATGCTTTTGAAGCAGGTTTTTCAGTAGACAAAATACATGAGCTGACCCGGATCGACAAGTGGTTTCTGATCAAACTCAAAAAGATCTTCGACCTGAAAAATGAACTTGAAAAATTTGATTCCCTTGAAGCGCTGCCGGATACGCTTCTAATTGAAGCCAAACGGCAGGGATTTTCTGATTTCCAGGTAGCTCGTTTTGTGCTGGAAAAGAAAGGTATTTCGATTGAGGATGGTTTGCTCCGGGTAAGGGAATACCGAAAAAAGCAGGGAATTTTACCTGCAGTGAAACAAATTGATACCCTGGCTGCTGAATATCCGGCACAGACTAACTATTTGTATCTGACTTATCACGGCAATGAACATGACATTGATTTTTTCACCGATAACAAGTCAGTTATTGTGCTGGGCTCCGGCGCTTACCGCATCGGAAGCAGTGTGGAATTTGACTGGTGTAGTGTCAACGCGCTGAATACAGTTAACCAGCATGGGTACCGTTCTGTAATGATCAACTACAATCCGGAAACTGTCAGCACCGACTATGATGTGTGTGACCGGCTGTATTTTGATGAGCTCTCTTTTGAAAGGGTCATGGACATTTTTGACCTGGAGGCTCCGAAAGGAGTGATTGTTTCCACCGGCGGACAAATACCGAATAACCTGGCCATGCGGCTGCATAACCAGAAAGTAAATGTTCTCGGAACGTCACCTGTTTCT
>DASQZP010000601.1:0-4426 GCA_035638655.1 Bacteroidales bacterium | reverse complement strand
AGATTACCGGATCTCCATTTCTCAAAGACGGGTTCGGTCACATATTGGATATTTTTAAATACTTTATGATCGATTTTATCCGGATCAATTGACAAACCTATAGGCTTGGGATAACAGCGAATATAATCACTGTTAATAAGAACGGCAGGCATCATGGAGGAAATTCGAAAAGGTATAGCGTCCGGGAAACCAGATAGTTCTCTGTATTCCCGAAACCATAAAAAAGTGATTGCCGCAGATAAGGTATCTGCTTTAGGAAAACTCTCCACCGATTCATGATCTAAACTTCCCGTTTGTAAATGAAAGGGAGAAAGCGGACGTAAGTAAATGGCTTTCATTCTGATACTAAATTAGGTTCAAAAACTTGAGCTTTTCCATCCTTTTCATATATCGAGAGATCCTTATAGGAATACTTGATATTATCCCAATCGAACTCAATTTGGCCACTGCCTCTGGAACCACTACCTCCCAAATAATCATCTTCTAACAAGTGAAGTCCGACCAGTACATAATTAATCAATTTTTCTTCATCGTCGTTCTCAAACACATTTAAGATGAGATCTAATTTAAACTTGGCACCTGCGGGTACGCGTTCCAATTGTCTGGGCATAGCTGCTGATGTAACTCTATCAATCACTACTTCCGTTTTCACTTCGGTATAAAGCATATCGGTACCTTCCGCGTCTTTTAATTCCGGTTCATTTAAAAGTGCGCCATCCCGGACAATTAAACGACTTGGAATCTGATTTTCATTACTTGCCGTTCCATATAAATCACAAATAACTTTTTTAGTTGTATCTTTATCAGTTCCCTGATATGGACCATATTTTACAGCTCCCATATTTACTTTTTCATAAGCACCTAATAATTTTTCCGTCAAACTGCGCATCTTGCCTTTTATGGAACTTCCCGGAATATAAGGTTCCTGGGTTATTGGATTACGTACAACTACGGCATCAGCGCCCCCGATAGCCATACTTAGATTACTTCCACCTACGTGCAATCCGGTTTTGGCAGTTAATTCTGCTTTAATAAATATTTTTTTATTTAGTTTTGTCAATTCCATTTATTTGCCTCCATTTGCTTTATGATAAGCTAGTACAGCTTCAAAAAAAGCAGCTAAGTTTTTAAATTTTGCGGGTTGTTCCTCCTTGGGTAAACCTGCTATAGTCTGTATTCCTTGTGAAATTATTTCATACAATGTATTATATGTTTCTCCTCCAGCCCTGGCTGCTGCATAGGCTAATTTTGGTTTCAACATTAATAATTCACTTAAATTAAATTTCATTTTCAGCCGAGTTATTTCGCCATAAGCTATTCGGATTTGAGAAGTTGAGAGTGCCCCTCCACGAATATCTCTAGGCGGTTTTGCAAGAAATCTTCCCAGATTTTCTGAAAATTTGATAGCATCTTCATCTATACCCTCGGTTACCCATTTTGAAATATTATTTATACCAGTAGATTTTTCGTGCCACGAATTGTTACGACCATTGTGTGACATAATTACTCCATTTACGAATTATGTGTTAAATTTTGAATCCATCTTGTCAGGAACGGTACAACATCTATTAATTCGTTGTTTTCCGTTCGTTTAAAATCATTTCCATTAAAAGATCCGGTAAACAACCAACTGCCAAATTGAGCCAGTTCTTCACCGATTATTTTATCTTTTCTTGAAATCATTCTTTTTAATTGATAAGCCGCTCTCCAACGCCAGCGACCATATTTTTTTCGCTTATCTTTCTCAAACTCCCCAGTTGTTTTTCTTAGAAAACCAGTAAGCGAACGATTTCCCATATCCTTCTGCCAATCTATCATTTTATCCATCAATTGAGCTGAGTTATCAAAATCTGTCCAAGAGAGAGGCATTCCGAAATAACAAATGGCATCTTTTTGGGGTTTTAAATCTTCAAGAATGGGATCGAGATTTTTAGCTTTAGATTCAGCATCTCCCGCTTCATTCGCCGCCTTATGAATCGGATATTTATTTGAGGTAACTGCTATACCTGCTGAAACAGTCAATTTACCATTAGAGAATTTTTGCAGATCATCATGTATCCTTTTAGCCAAAAATGGGGCAATATCCCACCGGGTAACAATAAATAAATCATCTCCTCCTGCATAAATAGGAAGAATATGAGCTCGTAATTCCTCGTTTAATACTGTCTCGTTACCGAGTTGATCACTGGCCGCATTAAATTTTTGTGGAATGGTAAAATCGGAACGGATAAGATGATCTAAATATCCACCAAAAAACCAAGTGATTCTGTTGCTTAATGTACTGATTCTTGAAATGCTGGCGTTGTTTTCAGCCTTACCACTAATAAATCCATTTTTGAATGTATTCCCCAGGTTATCAACATCCATTCTGAGAATACCAAGATCATTATTTCGTCCCCTGTCGTCAGCGATTTCTTCAAAATCTGGTACCCTGTCTTGAATGGGTATATAAGTTTTGCTCTCATCATTATATACAGTACCCGGAGTCCAATTAGATCCATAAAACATAAATCCGGATGAATAACTACTATCAGGAGAGCTAACTTTCATAAAACTTTCAGGTTTATTAAACCAAATTATTTCACTTATTTGGGGTTGTCTGATTAGTCTTGATAATAAACCTTCCTGTATTTCTTCATCGGTTACAAACGAATAGGTAATGTTTTGATCTAAAGGAGAAAACTCAATATCTCTTTTGGCATTTCGGCCTCTCCATTTGATCATAACCCGGGCATTCCGTAATTGTTTACCCAATTCTATTTGTTCTGCAACACTTTTACTGATGGTTCCTTCTTCATTATTATCGAATTTTTTAGTGGATTTTTGATCTTCCGTAAGATCCGTACCCGTAACTTTACATACGTCCGATGCTGTAACTCCTTTCAATGGTGGCGGTTCAAAAAAAATGGCATCTATCGTTCTTGCAAAACGTCGATACTTCTCTTTTTCCAATTTACTTTGAATCTCATCTACGAGTTCAGTATATCCGTCATTCCTTAATAAAATCGATGGTTTAAATGGCAGGGTGGCCAATGCGACATATAATTTCCCATCATAAAGATCCCAAATTTGCTTATTGACATCGTCGATAAAGTTTTCGATTTCTTTAATTTTAGTCTCGTTATTCGGTAATAATAGTCGAAATCCTCCTCCACCGGCTAAAAGAATGTGAGCTTTTTCTACATCAAAAACTTCCAGGATATGAGTAATCATCATATCCATTATAAGTTGCAAATAAAACGAACGCCCTTTTAGGGTTTTTGCCGCTCCTTTTGAAGTAATTTGATATATAAATTTTTGAATCCCGGAAAAATCAGCGGATAGCAATATGAAACGGTCTTTATTTTCATTTTTCATTCCATCGTAAGTGGAAGGAAGACTACCGTGAGTTTCAATAGAATCATATAAGCTAGTTGCTATTGCTGCTGTCGTTTTTAAATGATCAAATAATGAAACATCCGGTTGATCTATTGTGGAACTGGGAATACACCAACAATATTTTTCAAGTAACGGGAGTAACGTTGAAACATATTGGCTGAAATTATGAAGAGGTAAATTCGGAAGTTCATCAGTAAAGGACTTCCATAAATTTTCATAATCCGGTTGTAAATCGCGACTCAACTTATCGCTTTTTTTAGCAAAAATATCATCATTAGTGGTTAAAGGAGATAAGATATGCCATGATTGCTTATTTGATTCTTCAACTTTAAATAAATTATCGAATATGTTTTGAAGAGGAATCTTTTTGAAATCATAACGTTGTTGACTACCACTGGTATCCACACCTATTTCATCCGGTCTTCTATCCTGACCGGAAGATAAACGATCCGCATACGAAATAATTCGCTCCCACTCGGTCTGCCCACTTGCTTTTTTGTGATGCTTTGCTGATAAATTGGCAATAGATTCTAACTCGCCATCTCTATTAAAAGATTGGGGAATATATTTGGTATACTGTTCAAAAAATTCACTGGTCCACAAAACATGCTTGTGAGAATATCTACTATTCCACACCGGACATAAATCAGATTCCATATTCTTTGTTTGTACACTTAAGGTTTCATCATATTTACTGCCCCTTTGCCAAAACTTACCTATATCATGCAGAAGTGCCGCTAAATATATTCCCTGTTTTATATTAAGAGTCATGCTTTTGGATCCTTGAATTTTTTAAGTAGTCTAAAATCAGTTGTTAAAATGATGATCTAAATAGTAGCATTCTTCCTTCGTCACGTTACGGACTGTTACGATTACCTTGCAATCAGGCTTCCGAATCCAGAACCGGTTAATTCACCTGAACCAACGGTCCAGGCCAATTTTAATATTTCCGATGATCCCTCAACTATTACCGGGCACATACTGCCTCTGTTTTTTATGCCTTTAATGTCAATTAATTTAGTCTTGGGCTTATCAAACCGTTCATCAA
>DASQZP010000600.1:0-3665 GCA_035638655.1 Bacteroidales bacterium | reverse complement strand
AGGAGGCATCACCACACTCGTCTGCCTGATTGCTGTTCCGGGTATAATGGCTTCTGAAAACTGGGACGATCACGATCGTTCAGGACGTTATACATCGCACGATTTAGCTTATGATTACCTGAATTCCTGTGCGCCGGATGCCATCCTCTTTACCAATGGTGACAACGACACCTTCCCGCTTTGGTATATTCAGGAAGTGGAAGGAGTGCGGACTGATGTCCGTGTGATCAATCTTAGTTACCTGGGGGCTGACTGGTACATCAGTCAGATGCAACGCAAAGCATATGATTCAGATCCGGCACCGTTTGACCTTCCGGAAAGTAAATACAGGCAGGGGACCCGGGACATGGCCTATCTGATTGATCGCATCAAAGGGCCTGTGAATCTGAAACAAGCCATGCAGTTTTACTTCAGTGATAATCCACAAACCAAACGTCTGCCAAACTACCGTGAAAAAGTGGATTATATCCCCACTAAAACATTTATGCTCCCGGTGGATTCATCCCTTATCATGAATACAAAAACAATTCGTCCGGCCCTTGCCGGTGAAATGGTTGATACCATGGAATGGAGTATTAACAAAAACTACATTGCGAAGAATGAGATCATGGTATTACAGTTACTGGCCAATAATAACTGGAAGCGACCGGTGTATTATGCAATTACTGTTTCGCGCGACAATTATTTGGACCTGGACCGGTATTTCCAGATACAGGGCCTTGCCTACCGGATTGTACCCATAAAAGCTGATAATTCAGACGGCCAGACCGGCACCATCGATACAAAGATCATGTACGACAACATGATCAATAAATTCAAATGGGGAAATATTCAGGATCCAAAGGTATATCTCGATGAAAATAACCTCAGGATGCTGACCAACTTCAGAAATAATTTTTCCCGTCTGGCGGAAGCTCTTATCAATGAAGGCAAAAAAGACTCGGCCCGAATTGTTCTGGACGAATGTCTGCGATTGATGCCAAACGACAGGGTGCCTTATAACTTCTTTAACCTGTCAATGATTCAATCGTATTACAGACTGAATGAAACAGAAAAAGCAAATGATATGGCCAAAACCCTTGCATTTGTGACCAATGATGAGTTGCGTTATTATATTTCTCTGGACACTGAAGTTGCTAAAACATTTGATTATGAGACCCGGCTGGACATTCACATATTACAGGAGATCATCCGTTTAACCGGAGAATATGGTCAGACCGACCTGAAAAACAAGCTGAATGAAGAGTTTCAGGATAAGGTGATGATGTTAACCACAAAAAACAGAAGATAAAAATGAACCGGCAGATACCTGCCTTTATACATTCATTGTTCCCGGGTATAACCTGGAGGATTCCCGGGCCTGGCAAAAAGATTTATCTCACCTTCGACGATGGACCCACACCGGGTATCACCGAAGAAGTACTCAGCCTGCTTGAAGAATTCAATGCCAGTGCCACTTTCTTTTGTACCGGTAAACAAGTACAAAAACACCCTGATCTTTTTCTTAAAATAAGGGAAAAGGGTCATGCCGTGGGAAATCATTCATTTTCACATCCCGACGGTTTCAGAAGTAGCCCAAAAAAATATGTTGCGGACGTCCTGAAGGCCGCTGAATTAATTCAATCCTCGTTTTTCAGGCCTCCTTTTGGCAGGATGAAGCCCGGGCAGTTTAAAATGCTGCGCAGGGAGTTCTCAGTCATCATGTGGTCGGTGATGGCTTATGATTTCAATCCTGAAAATACACCGGAAGATTGTTTCAGATTGGTCAGGCAAAATTGCAAGCCAGGCAGTATCATCGTTTTTCATGACACCAAACAGGCTTCGGGCAACCTGTTTGATACGCTCCGGCTTACACTTGCACATTTTACTGCCCGGGGGTATGCGTTTCCGGCTCTTTTGCCCGGATTAGTTTCATGACCAGCCACCTGCCGGCAACATCTGTGAAACATTTAATTTTGTACTTAAGATCATTGCGGAAAGAGGCAAAATAAAATATTCTTTTCAACCGGCGACTCTTTTTTAAAGGAATTTCTGAAGCGATAATGGTTTTCAACGACTGACTTACGATACGCATGACTTTTGGATGTGTGCAGTATTTTTTTAATGGTTGAGGAAAAGGAACCTGAAAAATCAGTGATGCCAGCTGAAAACCTGCAGCAACCATATGCTCTAATCCATATTTGCCGGCGACATCCATCACCTTTTCCCAGTTAATATTGTCATTTTGCACTACCGCCCACAGATCAGCCAGCCAGAATAGTCTGAACCACTGGTGCAGACTGCCGTGAAGGCACAAATAGACAATGGTACGTGCTGTTTCCGGAATAATTACAGATGTGTTACCAAAAATTGTTTGTACATGGTTGTCCCATAACAAACCATCATCCTCAAGCAAACGGCTGTGTGAGGTTAATCTCCAGTGGAGTTCTATCGGGATATTTTTCTCAGGATGATAATAACTATAGTCTTTTTTAAAAATTTTATAGATTCCGGTCAACGAACTGTCCGTACTACTATCAGGCAGTATCCTCCGGTAACCGGCTTCTGTTAATAATGCATGCCCTTCCTGAACGTTGTGTTCATGAACCAGAAAATCGATATCAATGGACTGTCGCATTCCCGGGTCTCCGTAAAATATATTTGCCAGTACCGGTCCTTTTAACGGCATAACTTCGATATGCTGTTTTTCAAAAAGCCTGATTATCCTGACTGTTTCAGCGGAAAACGCAAGGGCCTTTTTTTTGCCGCTCAGCATGCGATTTTGTAATACAGAATAAACTTCAGGAGGTATGCTGACGCCTGCATGTTGCAATTTATCCTGAGAAGGAAGAAGACGGTGAAATCCCGAAAGTTCTAAAAATCTTTTCCAGTTAATTTCCTTTTGCTTATCAGCAAAAAATAATGCTTTACTCTTACTGTTCAAAGAAGTATGAATCAATAAATCAAGTTCTACCGAAATATTGTTTAGTTCTTTGAGATAAGGCTGATCAGGCTGCATGGCAGACTAACTTTTTTAATGAACCCGCTCTTTAAAAATTGAGCAAATAAATGAATTTAAATATACTATTCAAAGGTACAGTAAATATGATTCCATTATCATTTATAGAAAATATTATAAAATAAATAGTGAGTTTTGTTACTTCCAGGAGAAAAAGATGGTTGATATTAATAATATTTAATATTTTTGAGTTTAGTGAGATTAAAATAAATGAGCATCAAAAAACATCAGATTTACAGCGCTTTTGGCTTAACAATATTTTCGGAACATCCGCTGCCTGAACTGGAATTAAGTGCAGGTAAACCTGATGTAATTTTCCGCTATGGGACTGTTCCTGAACATTTGGAGAAGCCGGATTTCACTGCAGTACGTTTTGAAGCCAGCCACGGTGATTTTTTACTTAGGGTAGATGGCGTAGCACGATTCAGGGTGAAAAATGGCAATGAAATAATCATTGATAAAAAAGCAGAAATTCAGGATCATGATGTTACCCTTTTCCTGATGGGGAGTGCCATTGGAGCCTTATTGCATCAGCGGGGTATACTCCCTGTACATGGGAGTTCGGTGTGCCGTGACGGAGAAGCAATTATTTTTGCCGGGGTGTCGGGAGCAGGTAAATCAACGCTGGCCGGTGCTTTTATCAAAAAAGGATATCAGCTGCTGGCTG
>DASQZP010000599.1:0-8109 GCA_035638655.1 Bacteroidales bacterium | reverse complement strand
TTGCAGCACCTGAAGGATAATAAAGGAGAAAATCACAATCAGAATTGAACTGGTATTAATACCTCGCGAGAGAGAAGTAAGCAGGTTTTTCTGTGTGGCCCCTTCTTTGGTTTTAACCATAAAAATTCCAAAAATGGAAAGCAGGATTCCGACAGCGGCTATCAACATAGGAGCCAGCACCGCTTTCAGCTGTGTGTCAGCATTGCTAAGGTAAGCAGCGGCACCAAGTGCAGCTGTTGCCAGGATTGATCCGGCGTATGATTCATAAAGGTCGGCACCCATGCCGGCCACATCACCTACATTGTCGCCTACATTGTCAGCAATTGTAGCAGGATTACGGGGATCATCTTCAGGTATGTTTGATTCGATTTTCCCTACGAGGTCAGCTCCTACATCAGCAGCTTTGGTAAAGATACCACCACCAACCCTGGCGAAGAGTGCCTGGGTAGAGGCTCCCATTCCGAAGGTCAGCATGGTGGTAGTTATCACCATCATTTTCTCTGTTTGGCTGATGCTTTCTACAAAATAGTTTAAAACAATAAACCAGATAGAGATGTCTAGCAGGGCCAGACCAACAACTACCAGTCCCATTACCGCACCACTTCTGAATGAGACCCTGAGCCCCTTGTTTAGTGAATTTTTAGCGGCATTGGCAGTACGCGCTGAAGCAAATGTTGCTGTTTTCATCCCAAAAAATCCTGCCAGACCCGAGAAAAATCCTCCGGTAAGAAAAGCAAATGGTACCCAACGGTTTTGTAGGTTGAAGCCATAGGCCAGCAAAACGAATAACAGGGTAAGTACAATAAAAAATATGGTGACAACTTTATACTGTTGTCTTAGGTAAGCCATCGCACCCCGTCGTACATGCAATGCAATTTTCTTCATCTGATCTGTCCCTTCGCTCTCTTTCATCATCTCTTTGAAAAAGTACCATGCAAACGATAGCGCAAGTACAGATGCTACCGGCACAAACCAAAATAAATTGTTACTAATCATATTAACTCCTTTCTTTTGTTTTAGTAAATAGTCTTAATTGTTCGGTATCAAATATGTTGTAAAACATTTAGATTTAAAAGAAAGCCTTCTTCAGGCTTAATTTCAAAGAGCGTAAATATAATGAAAAATGGAGTTCATGATAAGGGAAGATTCTAATTAAGATTCTTTTTAGATAATACAAATATAAGATGCAGAAGTCAGGAATACAGCATATTAATATATACAAATATGTGTAAAAGTAATATGTTGTTTCACCAAAAAGGTTAATGGTAAAAACAGATTATTTCCAAATAGGAGACAGGTAATATTCCTGTTTTTCAGAAGTATCCTGAACTACATTCTGTTTGATTTTCATTCGCCGGCCCAACTTTCTCTGTCCAGACTTCGGTATTGAATAGCTTCTGCCAGGTGGTCGGGTTGTATTTGGTCGCTTTCTTCGAGGTCTGCTATCGTACGTGATACTTTTAGAATACGGTCGTAGGCCCGTGCAGACAGCCCCAGTCGTTCCATGGCGTTTTTGAGTATCTGCTGACCTGTCTTATCCGGAACGCAGTATTTTCTGAGCTGCCTGGTACTCATCTGGGCATTGTTGTGCATCCCCTTTACTTTTTCATATCTTTTTTCCTGAATTTCCCTGGCTTTTTGTACTCTTATCCTTATAGATTTACTGTCTTCAGTTTGTCGAAGTTCTGAGAGTTTCTCAAAAGGAACAGGTATCACCTCAATATGAATATCAATGCGGTCGAGCAGCGGACCGGATATTCGGTTCAGGTATTTTTGCACCACACCTGGAGTACAGACACAGTCTTTGTCAGGATGGTTGTAAAAACCGCATGGACAGGGATTCATTGAGGCAACAAGCTGAAAATTAGCAGGATATTCCACCGTAAACCTTGCCCGTGAGATACTGATTAGCCTGTCCTCCAGTGGTTGACGCATAACTTCCAGCACGGTTCGTTTAAATTCCGGCAGTTCATCAAGAAAAAGCACTCCGTTATGAGCAAGTGAAATTTCGCCGGGCTGGGGAAAGGTACCCCCACCTACCAGGGCGACATCCGAAATGGTGTGATGGGGCGAACGGAAAGGCCTGTGGGTCATGAGCGAGGTGTTTTTTCCTATGCGGCCGGCCACACTATGGATCTTTGTTGTTTCAAGGGCTTCCTGGAGGGTAAGAGTAGGAATTATAGACGGAATTCTTTTGGCCAGCATCGTCTTTCCCGCGCCTGGCGCACCGATGAGTAGAATGTTATGATTACCGGCTGCTGCAATTTCAAGGGCCCGTTTCACATTTTCCTGACCTTTAACATCTGAGAAATCGAGTTCATAATTGTTTGCCTGTTCAAAAAACTCTTTTCTGATGTCAACCTTAACCGGTGTTGGTGTGCTGCGATTGTCAAAAAAGTCTATCACCTCACGGATATTTTGCATGCCATATACTTCAAGATTATCTACAACGGCTGCTTCACGTGCATTTTCCAACGGAAGGATAATTCCTTTGAATTTTTCTTTTCGGGCATTGATGGCAATTGGCAGTACACCTTTGATGGGATGTAATTCACCATCAAGCGACAGCTCACCCATTATAACATATTCCCGGAGTCGATCCCGTTGAATTTGTTCTGAAGCAGCCAGGATACCAATAGCCAGCGGCAGATCGTAGGCTGAGCCTTCTTTACGAATATCGGCCGGAGCCATGTTAATCACGATCTTTTTTCCCGGTATCTTATATCCATTGGTCCTGAGTGCAGAATCAATCCGTTGTTGACTTTCCTTTACAGCATTATCTGGCAATCCAACCAGAAAAAATTTAATCCCCGTTGAAACATTTACTTCAATAGTCACAGTGGTAGCATCAATGCCATGTACTGCGGAGGCATAGGTCTTAATCAGCATGATGAAATTATGTTTTTCCGGCATCCCTTTGCCGGACTGTTAAGGGGGCACTCAGCTATTAAAAAGCTGAAAAGATAAATATACTAAAAAACAAATGAAAATCAAGTGCTGTGGCAGGGACAATATAACGAACGGTTACTTTTTTGTGTGGTTATAGCATTTCTCTCTCAATAAATTCAATGAGTGCATGAATTATTTTAATATGTATTTCCTGAATCCTGTCGGAGTAACCGGCATGTGGAACCCTGATCTCAACATCGGCCAGTTCGGCCAGTCTGCCTCCTGTTTTGCCGGTTAATGCCACGATCTTCATTCCTTTCTTACGGGCGGCCAGGCATGCATTTACAATATTAGGAGAATTTCCGCTGGTGCTGATGGCCAGCAAAATATCGTCTTTGATGCCAAGTCCTTCAATAAAGCGTGAAAAAATATGATCGAAGCCATAATCATTGGCTGCACAGGTAAGATGTGTTGGATCAGAAATGGATATAGCAGGCAGAGCCGGCCGGTCTTCACGAAATCTGCCTGACAATTCTTCGGCAAAATGCATGGCATCACTCATAGAGCCTCCATTACCGCAGGAAATAATTTTATGATTGCTTTGGATAGCTTCAACCATCATGAGCCCTGCTTTTTCTATCAGGGTAAAATTATCACCGTTTTGTACAAATGTATCCAGTAATTGTCTGGCTTCAAGAAAGCTCTTTCTTATTGAATCCTGCATAATTATTTTATTTTTCACCTGAGGTGAAAAGATTGATTAAAATGCGAAAGTATTTGAATTTTTTGATTTATCCGGCAGGAAAGGGGAGATTTTAAGAAAAAAATAACGGGTTGCCGGGGTTGATAGAACGTGTTAAGGGGAGCGGGATTACAAGGAGTGTAAGGAATTTCCCGCTATTGATTGGGACATTTTGGGAGATGTGCGGCAACCCGTTAAATTTTAAATATTTTCCAACTTATATAAGATCGCATGCCTCAGCGGGCATCCAGTGTGCATCTTTACCTTCCCATTTTATATTACATCCGATGGGATTGGTAACCTGTACACTTATTGTTTTATTTTCTGTTAATTCTGTAAGAACTCTGTTTAAATCGTTAACTGTAGCTTTTGATGGATCTTTAGGATTATCAAGTCCTCGACCCGTATACACAAGCTTCCTTTTTTCATCGAACACATAAAAATGTGGTGTTCGTAATGCTCCGTATGCTATAGCTGTTTCCTGTGTTTCGTCCCTCAGGTAAATCCAGGGAAATTTGTGCTCATCCATCCGGGTAACCATATGATCAAAATCATCTTCCCGGTAGGTGTTTGCACTGTTACTATTTATAGCTACGAATTTAACACCTTTTTTCGAAAATGCAATAGCCGTTTTACGAGTTTCTTCATCAGACCCCAATACATAAGGGCAATGATTACAGGTAAAAAATATTACAAGGAACTTTTCGTACTTAAAACTATCCAGATTAAAATTGTTACCATCGGTAGCCGGCAAATTGAAATCTGGTGCGTTTTCTCCAATTTTCAATGTAAATGCCATATTTTTATCTTCTATCTCTTTTATCTGTTCGTCTTACTTCCTACTAACAATTATTATTTGTAATTGTTTAAAATAAGCAAATAATTTTATGGCTCAATGTTACGAAGTTTTTTTAAGAAACAACAATTATATCGCTAAAAATTAATATTAAGTTAAGTTAAAATAAGTTAAAAAACAAATTAAGAGTCCTTTATCTACATTATTTTTTTGCTATTCCACAGTAAAGTCAATGGGCATAACCAGTTCACAATATAGGGCTTTTCTTTGTTCCTTATCAGTTTGTAAAATTTCAGAGGCAGCTTTTGCTACTTTCACAACATCTTCATTTATTTATCATCGGCATAATATCGTCCCAATACTGCAATGATGTCTTTTTTGACTTTGAGTGGGTCTATTGATCCCTTATAATATTTTAAAATTTTACCTTCCGGTGATACAAGCAATGAATAAGGGATGGCTCCCTGCCAGTTTTTATCAACTGCTTCAACAAGTGCATATTTATTGTCGCTGTTGAACAGGTAATTTGTACAGGAGGCTTCATGTTTCTTAAGGAATTCCAGTACTTTTTGTCGTTTGGAGGGGAGATCCGCACTGATGGTTACAAGCTCAAAATCTCGGTTACGATACATTCTGTTTATTTCAATCAGGCTGTTGAATTCCATCACACAGGGGCCGCACCAGGTAGCCCAGATATTGATCAGTCGCAATTTATCTCCTGTCTGATGAATAAGATCTCTGATCCCGGCACTGTCTGTCAGCTTTAATTCAACAGGTTCTTTGGCCCACTCCTCTCGCTGTTTTTGCACCCATTCATTTTTCCAGGCCCATTTGATGGAACAACCAAATGTTTTGGTTTTGGCCAAGGGCACATCGCGGCCGGCCAGGAGTGCTTCAATGGCATTTACTGCGTCTGTTTGAGCAGGCGTTGCATAAGGATTTTCTGTATCATCAATCCTTCCGGTATAGCGAAGTATCCTGTTTTTATCAAACAGAAAAACATGCGGAGTAGCTGTTGGGCCGTAAGCCAGCGCTACTTTTTGGTTATCTCCGTCATACAGATAAGGGAAGGGAAAATTTATATCCTTTGCTCTTATTTTCATTTCTTCCAGGCGGTCTCCCATATCTGAGTAGCCCAGCTCTGAAAGGCTCAGTGCTTCAGGACTGTTTGGTGAAATAGCAACAACCTGTAATCCCCTGTCTTTGTATTTTCTGGCGATATTGATTATACGGTCTTCGTAAGCCTGCGCAGTAGGGCAGTGATTGGCCGTAAAAACAATCATCAGTAGCGGGGCACTATTGTATTCGGAAAGGCTGTGCATCTTACCGTCTACACCAGGCAGGTTAAAATCCGGAGCATGTGCACCGGGTTCCAGGGTTGTTATTTCTTTGTGTTGTCCATAAAGGGGTAAGAAGGACAGGGAGACGAAAAGGATAAACAGCAATGTAATACGGTAACTGGTAAATTTTTCATTCATAGCAGTATATTTAAAGCGTTACGGTATAATGCTTTAAATATACTGTAAATTCTTCAGACATGAAAAAATCCGATCCCATGTACGTTCAATATCATGATCGAGTCCAACAGAAAATCTGACCAGACCTTCCGAAAGTCCCATACTCTGCTGTACTTCTTCGGGTATTTCAGAAGAAGTGCTTTTTCCGGAATTGCTGAAAAGTGTCCGGAAATATCCGAGACTTACTGCCAGGTAACCAACATTTTCGTCCTGCATGGCCTGCATAAAATCAGAAGCTCTTTCTGCTGTCTCCAGGTCAATTGCCAGCATACCGCCAAAGCCAAAATCTTCATTCATGATTTCTCTCATGAGTTGATGCTGCGGATGATCCTCCAGGCCCGGATAAACCAGTCGTATATTGGTTCCCTGAAATTTACTGGCCAGAAACATTGCATTTTTGCTATGCTGTTGCATGCGTATATGCAAAGTGTTCAGGTTTTTCAGTATAGAAGAAGCGCGTAGTGGATCAAGTACGGGACCCAGCAGCATGGCTGTGCCTGAATTTACATCACTAAGTTCATTGATAAAATCAGAAGTTCCACAGATGGCGCCTGCTACACAATCATTTTTACCGTTTATGAATTTAGTCATGCTGTAAACCACCACATGGGCTCCCAGTTGGGCAGGTGAAATGATCATGGGACTGAAGGTATTGTCTACCATCAGTTTGATGTTGTTTTCATTGGCAATTTCTGCAAGTTTTGGAATATCAGATACTGCCAGCAACGGATTGGACAGCGATTCAGTATAAATCACACGCGTTTCGGGGCGAATGGCTTCCCTGATGGAATTGAGATCAGTGATATCAACAAAAGTGACATCAATATTGAATTTGGGCAGATAGTTTTTCAGGAAAGCAAATGTACCACCATAAGTAGTTACGCTTGTGATAATATGATCACCGCTGTTGCACAACTGCAGGATGGCACAGGTAATAGCTGCCATACCGGATGCAGTAACCCAGGCCGATTCAGTGCCTTCCATGCTTGCCAGGGCATCAGCCAGGTATTTATTACTGGGATTCCAGTGACGGGAATAGAGAAAACACCCTTCAGTCTCGCCATGAAAAGTACTGGTCATGCTTTTTGCAGTA
Organism: Bacteroidales bacterium; assembly: GCA_035638655.1. GTDB lineage: Bacteria > Bacteroidota > Bacteroidia > Bacteroidales > DASQZP01 > DASQZP01. The sequence continues at coordinate 1,072 of DASQZP010000599.1, read as the reverse complement.
AGAAATGTAAAAGTTGAGGAATCGGTAATGGAAGGGTTAACCCCTCCAAACTCCCCAAATTGTTTGAGGTCGTGAATGTTATTTGCAGGATTGAATTTCATGTCAGTAGTTTTTTATTGATGGTCAATAATAATTATTTGGTTTCTATCTCTCAATTATTTCATGAAGTTATAAAACAGGTTTTTGTATTATGTTGAAGAAGCCATGTATGTATTAAGCTTCAAGTGGAGTAATTGCTATCTTTGTAATGTAAAAAGTATATGTTATGGCTGAAGAATTCATTCCTGTTCCTGAGTTTGAAGACATCAAACAGGCTCATAAACGGATCAAACCGTTTATTCACCACACACCGGTAATGACATCAAAACTTATTAATGAGATAACCGGTGGTTTCTTGTTTTTCAAATGTGAAAATTTGCAGAAAGTAGGGGCTTTCAAATACCGTGGTGCCACCAATGCTGTGTTATCTCTTTCGGATGAGCAGGCAGCCAGAGGTGTTGCGACGCATTCATCGGGTAATCATGCGGCTGCACTGGCACTGGCAGCCAGATCCAGAGGGATTAAAGCCTATATTGTTATGCCTGAAAATGCTCCTGAAGTCAAAAAGATAGCGGTACAGGGTTATGGTGCCGAGATTACTTTTTGTGAGCCCACCCTGGCAGCCCGTGAACAAACACTTGAAAAAGTGGTAGCCCGAACCGGCGCTGCTTTTATTCATCCATACAATAATTTTAACGTGGTATGCGGACAGGGAACAGCCGCGCTGGAACTCATTGAAGATATTGGGATTCCAGACATTATGCTTGCTCCAATCGGTGGCGGAGGGCTGATGAGTGGCACTGCCCTCACTACCCGTGCACTTGCTCCTGATTGTAGCATCTACGGAACCGAGCCGGCAGGCGCCGACGATGCCTGCCGTTCCTTTAAGGCAGGGCATATTATTCCTTCTGATAAACCAAAAACTATTGCTGACGGCCTGCTGACATCTCTTAGTACGCTAACATTCAGTGTTATTAAAAACAACCTGGATGATATTGTAACTGTTACAGAGGAAGAGATTGTCATCGCCATG
>DASQZP010000598.1:0-6515 GCA_035638655.1 Bacteroidales bacterium | reverse complement strand
ACCGGACCCGGGAGTATCTAAATGAATTAGAGAATAAGCTGCAAAGGAAAAAGCCTGCCCAGGGTGAGGAGGGGATAGAGCCTGCTTCAAATCCTGCTCCTGATAAGAAGCAAAAACCTTATACCGGTCCTACCAATATTTATTATAATCTGCCTGGAAGGCATGCCAGGTACCTGGCTGTTCCGGTTTATCTTTGTGAAGGAAGTGGAAAAGTGACGCTGAATATTATTGTGAATCAGGAGGGACAGGTATCCGATGCCAATTTTGCCAGGGAAAGTTCGACAGTAGATGATCCGTGTTTGTACGATGCTGCAGAAAAGGCAGCACTGAATACGTTGTTTAATATAGATATGAAAGCAGCTTCATCGCAGCACGGAACGATCACTTACCATTTTGTAGCACAGTAATTACTATTCCTCCCTGATATTTCTTACGAGGATATTGTCCAGACTGATCACAAACTGCAGGGATTTCTGCTCTCCGAAAATTTTCTCAAACTCCTTGGTAACAAACTCCTTAATGTCAGTTTCCCAGTCGAGATAAGAAAGGGTGGAAATGCGTCCGAGTTCTCTTTTTTCAAAAAAGCGCTTCAGAATATTTACCTTTGAATGATAGGCCATGAACGCCTTGATGGATGTTCTCAATTCATTGCTGAGTAGGTTTTCAATCAGTTTCAGCTCGCTGGGAATTATTTCATAGGTTGTTTCATAAAAATTGCTGAAGGAGTTTTCCCAGTTGATGAAATGAATGAAATAATTGGATATTTTAAATACATCCCGGTTCTCATCCTGATCGATGGATTTTAAAAACAGACTTTTTAACTCTGTTTGGTACATTTCCTTAATCTTGTTGTCCAGAATGTTGGTTATCTCTGTTGTATGTTTTTTGTATTCATTGCTGAAGTTTGAAAGGGTGAAGTTTTCATCTTCAAAAGGCTTGTAGAACCGGATAATTCTTTTGATGATGTTTACTTCATCAATAAGAAGATGGTAAATTGGGAAAATCTTGTTTTTTATTATTTTGTCAAGCAATTTATCACTGAGGTAGCCTGCCAGTATTAATTTATTCAGTTCATCATCGTTTTTAGTGAAACGCTCAATATCGCTTCGGTAAATCTTCAGGTGTTCATTTATTTTACTTTTTATCTGTGCTTTCTTACCTGTAACAATTATCTGAATATATAGCGGATAAAACCTGTCTTTATGATAAGTTTTGGGTTTGGCTCGTTTATTCAAATAGTGCTTAACAGTGATCTTTTTATTTTCCATTGCCTCCGGTTTGCATACAAATTTACATAAAAAAAAGACATTTAAACCTTAATATATACGGGGTATTATCCAAAATGTTTAGAAAAAGCATCTTTCTCTTTGCATGGTTTTAATATACAATTATTTACAAGGCATTCTAAACTTAAGTGACATGCTTATAAGGCGCAAAAATTCAACTATTTAAGAATATTCCTGAATTGTCTGAGTATTCACCCGACACAAATTCTATATAACATGGAATCTTCAACTTTTTGTAATTCTTACCTGTGCAAATAAAAAGTTCTCACATCAGATACGGAGACCTTTTGCCAATAGTTACATAACGGTTACGCAAAAACTCTGAAAATAGCCAATGTGATCTGGTTTATTACAACTAAATCCGGTTAAAATGGGATAACCTGAAAACAGTAATTAATTTAATAGATTATGTTAACCTGCTTGCTGCAAAGAACTATTTATTTGCGAATTTAACAGGTAAAAGAATTCAGATATAAGTGCAGGAGCCTCCTGAATATAAAGTTTATCTATTGAGAGGATGAGGGCATTTTCGCCGGGCCATTTTTCAAATTGTCCTCTTTCATATTCTTTATTACCGAAATTAATAATTGCTGAATCCTGACTCTTAATAAAAAAAGCCGGCTTTGGACTGCCTGTCATAGTCCAACCTGCCTCAAAAGAAGTATTTGTGTTTTTATCTTTATCTGTAAATGGAACTGCAATGGCTGTGTCGAGATTACGGGGTCTTGTAAGAACAGGGGTATTAATATGTATGGACTTTGCCAGGTCTTTCAAAGCTTCCGTTGCATTATTGCGTGTTTTGTTCCATTCATTAAGTATGTGGTCTGCTGGTTTCTCTATGGGCGTATTGCTTTGAAAAAGGTGTGGTTCAGATTTGTATGGCAGACAGGTGATAAGATAATTTTTATGAACACCAATCTCTTTAAGGGCGTCCTCCCACCAAAGCAATGCTTGTTTGAAATTTTTCCCATCCATCTCAAAAGAGGAAAGAGAGTTGTTGTTTCTGTCCTTCATCTCAAGACTAAAATTATCTACTTTAAAAGCTATCTGATATTCCCTGTCCTCTATTCTGAACAATTCACCATCGAGTGTTTTGTTATCAGCATTCCACGTCATCGACAGGTGTCGCATATCAGAGCGGTGATCTACCATATTTTCGCCAGTAAGAGCTATTATCTGTACAATTTGCCCGATAAGTGTATCTGCTGCAGTCAACTTCTGAACAGAACAGGCAGGATCAAGATGCATCCAGTTTAACATAATTATTCAGGTTTTAGGGATGAAACAGATTTAAACAGGGCAGTAGTGTTATCCGGTAAACCGTTTAAAAATAAAAATGTTTAGTATGATGAAGGAAATTTTGTAACAATTATCTTATTTTAACATTGTTCAGGCATACCTTTCTTCAATTAAGTCAATAAGCTTATTTATTTCATCTACATCAAGCATGGTGAGTAGCTTAAGACGTATTTCTTTAAAATTGGGTAATCCCTTGAAATAATGGACAAAATGGCGGCGCATTTCATATATTCCCCTGGGTTCGCCTTTTTCTTCAATTGACTTTTGTAAATGGAGTCTGGTTAATGAAGTTTTTTCATGAATATCTGGTTCAGGTTGTAATTCTCCCGTGGCAAAATAATTCTTTATCTCCCTGAAGATCCAGGGCCGACCAATTGTTGCACGGCCTGCCATGATGCCGTCTACCCCATATCGGTTGAACATGAGGGCTGCTTTTTCAGCACTGTCGATATCCCCGTTGCCTATCACCGGAATTTTCATTCTCGGATTATTTTTAACCTGACCAATCAGCGTCCAGTCAGCTTCCCCTTTATAAAGCTGCGACCGTGTACGGCCATGAATGGTAATGGCTTGTATGCCAACATCCTGTAACTTTTCAGCAATTTCTACAATGTTTTTACTCGACTCATCCCACCCCAAACGGGTTTTTACTGTTACGGGAAGACTGGTATTCTCTACAATGGCTTTGGTCATTTCCACCATAAGCGGTACATTGCGCATCATTCCAGAACCTGCACCGCGGGTAGCAATTTTTTTCACCGGGCATCCGAAATTGATATCTATCAAATCTGGTTTTGAGGCATCAGCAATGCGGGTTGCTTCAACCATTGAGTCGATCAGGTGCCCGTAAAGCTGTATCCCGATTGGTCTTTCTTTTTCAAAAATATCCAGTTTTTTCACGCTTTTTCTGCCATCCCTGATCAGTCCGTCTGAAGAAATAAACTCGGTGTACATCATATCCGCACCGTACTGCTTACAGATATACCGGAATGCCGGTCCGGTAATATCTTCCATCGGAGCCAGAAAAACAGGGCGTTCTCCCAGATTTATATTGCCAATATACATATTTTATGCTGCTAAATTTTGGTTTTCTAATCTTCCTGAAAAAAGAGAATTTTCAACCAGCAAAATATTGTTTATTTTTGACCGCAAAAGTAAAATAATTCCCTGGTTCAAAAAAGCCTGCTCAAATAGCAGGGAGATTCTTAGTTCAATTAATGAAACCATAACCTATGAGACAATTTTTCGTTCAGGCATCTCCGGTTACCCGCTTGCTGTTTGCCGGTCTGGTAACTGTATTTATTTTCCTGCTTTTCATGCTGTTAAGCGTAATACTGGCCGCACCCGTCTTTGGAGTCAGTCTGCTCGAAATACCCAGGGTGCTGAGTGATTCCGTAGGGACACAGCATGTTGCAGCATTAAAATATTTTCAGATTGTGCAGGAACTGGGACTTTTTCTGATTCCGCCGCTTCTGATAGCCCCGCTGTTGAGCTATCACCCGGGTACATTTTTGGGTACCTCCGTTTCCCCTGATGCCAAAAGAACAATGATGGTTATTCTGTTGATGTTTATGGCAGCTCCGTTTATTAATTTTACTGCGTATCTGAATTCCCAGCTCTCACTTCCGGAAGGATTATCTGGGGTCGAACAATGGATGAAAAGTACTGAACAGAGTGCTGATGAAATTACAAAGCTCTTTCTGAATGTAAATACTACTGGTGGCTTCATAGTGAATATACTCATGATTGGCATCCTTCCTGCTATTGGAGAAGAATTGCTTTTCCGGGGTCTGTTACAGCGGCTTTTCAGTGAAATGACAAGGAATTATCATGCGGGTATTTTTATTGCAGCCTTTTTGTTTAGTGCACTTCACCTTCAGTTTTTTGGTTTTCTGCCGCGATTTCTGATGGGCGTATTCTTTGGCTATCTCCTGGTCTGGAGCGGATCAATATGGTTACCCATCATAGCCCATTTCGTGAATAATACAACTGCCGTGGTTGTATTTTATCTCATGCACAGGAATGTTATTCCCGGCGGATTTGATGAGATCGGGAGTACTCCGGCCGATTATTCCTGGATATTTATAAGTACAATTGTATTAGGCGTACTTATATACCTGATAAGACGCAACAGCCATCCCGAAAAATGGAAAATTTTTGTTGACTGAAAATGAATGATTAATAAAGCTTAGAGAGATTATAATTTAATTCTCAGATACTGATCCTGGAATTTTCAAAAACCTGCAATTTATTGATTTCATTTTTCCGGTATACATAAACTACTCCGTAATCTGAAGCTTTTTCGCGTTTAAGCTCCTCAGGCAAATCTTTGTATGAGTTTTCCACCTCGTCCCATATCTGGGTAATTATTGCATCAGCGTCTTCCCGCAAAGAGGCCAGCTCATTCAGGGCACGGTTGGTATTTTTCTGTAATGTTTTTTGAAATTGCTGTGCATCCAGGAAATTCTCGTAATGAACTTTAACAACAGCCATGGTTGGATTGGTAACCGGTGTCATGCCTTTTTGAATCCGGGCTGTTTCTCCTGCAATGATTTTTTCTCCCCAACTGATGACATCGTGTTCAGTATTCAGCGAAGGGAGCTTCTTATTCTCTTCACCAATGTTATAATAAGTACGTATGGAGGAATTTAATTCTCCGCGGAGGATAGCCATATTCAGTACCTGGATGAAATGAGAGATATATAACTTTGCCTTTTTCAGATGCTGCACATAATCCTTGTTTTTACTTACCTGGTTACTGTAAGCTTGTTTTTGTTCCTGTAGTTTTGTTTCAAAATGAGGCAGGAACGATTGTAATTTTTGTAATGAACTCTGTGAAAAAGCCAGTTTAAAAGGGGGAAGCTCTTTTCCTTTCTCATATGCTTTTTTTAAGGCTTTGAAACGAGCATTGTCTGTGTTGGGCAATCTTCTGTATGGCATAATTGTTAATAATTTTGAATGGTTGTTAATAAGACAGGTTTTTATAGCGAATATACATGTTCTTTCCCTTAAAATAAAGCCATTCGTAGCGCTGTCCCCGACTTCCTCCGAAAACCCTAATTATTGACAGTTAAATTGTTATACGGGAATGTTCATAAAATGTTAATAAACCCGGCGGGTTTTTTGCCTTCAGACCCCGGATTTGCGAAGAGCGGAGAAAATTAAGTAAAATCTAACAATTCTCAATGTCAAGAATAATGTACGACACGGAATTTATTTTAATAACGTACCGGCAAGATTTTTTTTTGATTTTTCTGTAAAATATTTTTCACGAAACAAAAACTAACAGGCACTTGTTTTAAAATATGTTCTGCTTGGTATACCAAAAATCGTTATTACCTTAGTAGTTCTTGAAGATTGAAAAGTATTAACTGAAAAAAAACAAATCATGTTTGATGCAAATGTTTATTCTGGTCGCCGGGCTGCCTTAAAAAAGCTCGTTGGAAACGGTATCGTGCTCTTTCCGGGAAATACCGAAGCTGCTTTTAACTATCCTTCCAATCAATATCACTTCAGACAGGATAGCAATTTTTTGTATTTCTTTGGGCTTGATCATCCTGATCTGGCCGGTGTTATCGATATAGATGAGGACAGGGATTATATTTTTGGTGATGATGTTGATATGGATGACATCATCTGGATGGGTCCACAGCCAACTATGAAGGACCGGGCCTCCGAGGTTGGGGTGAGCAATACACATCCAATGAAAAACCTTTCAGATTTTTTGAAAAAAGCAATCAGCAAAGGACGCAACATACATTTTACTGCCCCTTATCGCGGAGAAACATTTATGTTGTTAGAGGAATTGCTTGGAATCAGGGCAACACAAATTAAATCGTATGTCAGTGCATCTCTTACCCATGCTGTAGTTAAGCTGCGTTCTGTGAAGGATGAGCTCGAAATTGCGGAGATTGAAAAAGCGATTGAAAC
>DASQZP010000597.1:0-2798 GCA_035638655.1 Bacteroidales bacterium | reverse complement strand
AATGGGATTTGCACCCATTGAATACCTTTAACCTGTTTCTTCATTACTGATTTCCCAGGCTCCCGACTTACGAAGTGATTTACTTACAAACGTTTCACTTCTCCCGGCGTACACGGCTCGAATATGCGTAGTGCGGGATTTCAAGGCACTTCACTATCAAACCGCTACTTTGTTTATTAAATGCTTCTAAGTTCAAATTTACTAAATCGCCCCGCATTACGTATATTTATTGTTGAACTAAACCGCCTATCGGCCGGTGGCGAAGAGGCCACTGGCCGATAGTTTGTATATTTGCAGTTTAATCAAAATAATACATATTATGACAAATTTAAAAAAAGGTTTTTACAAGAAGTAACACTTCGCAATTTAAGTGCGAGAACCAGAGAAAGCTACTGGTGGCACATCAATGATTACTACAACTTTCATGGTGTAGATCCTGAACAAACCAGTGTTGAACAGTTACGGGCTTATTTCCAGTCTATGCTTACCGATGGTAATCATAAACCAGGCAGTGTTAAAATGGGTTATTATGCCCTGAAGTTTCTTTTCACCCAGATTTATCATAAAGAGTGGGCCAGTGAATACCTGCCAACTCCTAAAGTTGCCAAAACACTCCCCCTGGTGCTCTCTCAGGAAGAAGTTCATGATGTACTGGCTGCTATTGATAATTTTAAGCACCGGACGCTTATTATGTTCATTTATTCGACCGGAGCAAGGATTTCCGAATGTGTCAATATAAAGCTTACCGACATCGATAGCAAACGGGGACAGATTAATATTCGTGAAGGAAAAGGATTAAAACAACGCGTCGTTCCTCTTTCTCCCCGGTTACTTATTACCCTGCGACGGTATTACAAAGCCTACCGGCCCCAGCATTACCTGTTTGAAGGTGCAGGCGGTAAGGGCACTCACCTGGGTGTATCAGCTGTCCGGGAGATCTGTCAGAAAGCCCGTTTCCGAACCCCACATATTAATAAACATTTCACACCGCATACCTTCAGGCATAGTTTCGCCACTCATTTGCTCGAACAAGGTACCAATCTCCTGGTTATTCAGCGACTGATGGGACATGCCGATCTGAGCAATACACTGAAGTACCTCCATGTTCAGAAACTGGCTATCGACCAGGTGATAAATCCTTTGGATAATCTTGAAGAAATGGAGGGACTATGCAGAATCAAATAAACTTTTGTGATATTCTGGGCCAGTACGGCCAGCAATATATAGAAAACAACAAGGTCTCCAGGCAACAGAAAGGTATTATCAACCTGCTTTCAGCCTGCCGTACCAGAGCCCTGGGAAGTCATTTTGAAAAATGTAACCATTGTAATTACCTGGCCAAAGCACATAATTCCTGTCGTAACCGCCATTGTCCGGTTTGCCAGCAAAAAGACAAACAAAAATGGCTGGATAAGCGTATGAAAGAAGTTCTTCCCGTGGGGTATTATCATATCGTGTTTACCATACCCCACCAGCTTAATGCGCTTTGTCTTCAAAATAAAAAAATCATGTACGACATCCTTTTCAGGGCGGCCTCACAAACCGTGCTCGAACTGGCCAAAGATCCCAGGCATCTTGGTGCCGACACCGGACTGATAACTGTCTTACACACATGGGGGCAGAACATGATGGAACACCCGCACCTGCATTGTATCATGCCTGCAGGAGGTTTGTCTTTCGACAAACGTCACTGGGTACATCCGGATAAAAACAATAAATTCTTTATTCATTACAAGATACTTTCCAGAAAGTTCCGGGGTAAGTTCCTTGACATGTTACAGCAGGCTGTCACAAAAAAACAGTTGATCTTCAAGGGATCCCTTTCCGGGTTGTCGGCTAAAAGCAGGTTTTCCTGTTTCAAAGACCAGTTGTACAAAAAAGAATGGGTGGTCAATATCCAGCCTCCCCTGGGAAATCCTGATAAAATCCTCGAATATCTTTCCCGCTATGTGTTTAGGATTGCCATTACCAACAGGCGTATTTTAGAGGTAAACGATGGTAAGATATTGTTTTCATGGAAGGATTACCGAACCGGATTATACCGGAAAATGAAACTGGATACCGATGAGTTTATCCGGCGATTCCTCTTACATGTGTTGCCTTCTGGATTTTTCAAAGTACGGTACTATGGCATATTTGCCAGCAGATACCGGAAAGAAAACCTCTCGACAGCCAAAAACTGCCTTACAGAGGAGAAACACTATTATCAACAGGAAGCCAGGGAAGATGGTCGCCCGGTTTGGGAACAGAATCCTTTCTGGAAAGAGATATTCAGCATGATACAATCATATAAAGAACCAAACTGTCCCAAATGTAAAAAGGGCAGGATGACTTTTGCAGGAATAGTTCCCCCGGATCGTTTCGTTCCCGGATAATATTCTTCATGACCTGAGTTCTTTGAAATAATACCTGCAGGTAACAGTCAAAATTAAATTTTTAGGCTGAACAGGAATGGTATGCCCGGAAGTGAAGCAAAAAAACTTTGAAAAATCAGGATTGCTTCCACTTACTATCTTTTGGTTTGTTTTTCATTAAAAAACGGCATCCTGGATAGTACCGAAATTATTAAATCCCCATATAGTTACCAACAGAATTACAATAGTTTAGCCCAACAAGATTTAAAACTCAATTGAGCCCGGGTAATTTAACAACTCAGCCAGATCAGGAGGCAGCAAAGTCATCAGCTTTACTGCCTCTTTTTTTGGCTCAACTGAGCCTTAAATCCTATATTGTTATGTGCAGTGCGGTGATAATTATGTCAATTCCAGTATGGTGCAATTGGGAGTTTAGAACTGGAT
>DASQZP010000596.1:0-11268 GCA_035638655.1 Bacteroidales bacterium | reverse complement strand
TATATCCCCAGTGGCCGTTGTATCCAGGCGCTTGATTACAGTCACCGGAATCCGGACGGCAGCGTGGGACATATACCCGATTCACTGATCACTGCTTTCAAAACCGAAAACGGCCGCACTGTTTATGATGGCGGTGGTATTAAACCTGATATTCACATTGCCCCCGACCAGCTCAGTAATATTACGGTCAGTCTGTATGCCAAAAACTTCATGTTTAATTATGCCACCTTGTTCCATAGCCAGCATGACACGATTGCTCCACCCACAAAGTTTAATCTTTCTGATTCGCAATACAATGATTTCATAAGCTTTCTCCAGGGAAAGAATTTTGACTACCAGACAAGCAGTGAGGCAGAACTGCAGGATTTGATTAAAACAGCAAAACAGGAGAAATATTATCAACTGGCCAGGCCGGAATTTGACTCACTAAAGGTAAAACTGGCTCATGATAAAAATAAAGATTTACGAACTTTTCAGCCGGAAATAAAAGAATTATTGGATGAAGAAATTGTAAGCCGGTACTATTATCAGAAAGGCAAAATAAAATGTTCTTTAAGAGATGATCCCCAGCTTGATGGAGCCATGGGTGTCCTGAAGAACCCTGAAAAATACAGGGCTATTTTACAGCCAGGTTACAATGTAAATGATACGCTTGAAGCGGCGAGATAACGGAAAGCATTGGTTAAAAAAAGGAGGAAATGATATTTCCTCCTTTTTTTTTATAAATACCCGGTAATCAAACTAAATTTCTAACTGTCAGACACCTTCATTGTTTTTATTCTTTAGAAATAAATCTTAAAAGTTACCTGCCTCGTCAAACGATTTAAAAAGGTGTCTGACAGTTTTAAAAAAGTGATTGTTTCTGAATTAATAAATTATACATATAGAAAATACTCGATCATCCTACCGGTTTATCCACCGGCAAATGGTGGAACAAGAGAGATTACATCATTTTCATGAATTTCTGTTGAATCGGTTAATTCAACATTATTTACAAAAATCGCATACCTGAAACCTGCTATTTCAGGAAATTTATCGTTGAGCTGCAGACGCAAATCCTGCGGTGATTTGGTGTGTTCAGTTTCTATCTCTGATTTTCTTAGTGTGTCGGCCAGAATACCATATAAATGAATTTTATTTATCATGTCGCTGAATTTAAGATTTGCAGAACAGGTGCAGATATGGTTATTTATAACAAATATTCTCTTTAAAGTGTTCATTTACCCCCTAATGAGCCTCCAGCCAGTTGGCTCCTTCTCCTGCTTCTACAATCAGGGGAACCTTGAGTTGATAGGCTTTCTCCATCTCTTCTTTAACCACATTAAAAACGATATCTCTTTCCTCTTTGTGAACCTCAAAGATCAACTCATCATGTACCTGCAGGATCATGGTGGATTTAAGTTGCTTTTCCCTGAAAAAATCACTGATGCGGATCATGGCAATTTTAATAATGTCAGCAGCAGTTCCCTGAATTGGAGCATTTATGGCATTTCGCTCTGCAACGCCTCTCACCACGCTGTTTCGCGAGTTTATATCGGGCAAAAATCGTTTTCTGCCCAGTAATGTGGTTACGTAACCCTGTTCTTTAGCCTTTATGATGGCATTGTTCATGTATTTCTTCACCCCGGGAAAACTTTTAAAATATCCGCCAATTAATTCATTGGCCTCATTACGGGGAATATTGAGCCGCTGCGATAAGCCAAATGCTGAAATGCCATAGATAATACCAAAATTGGCTGTTTTAGCCTTGCTCCTCATCTCCCTCGTCACCTCCTCATTGCTGATCCCGTATATCTTGGCTGCAGTAGAAGTATGAATGTCTTCATTATTCTGAAAAGCCTGAATCATGTGTTCATCTTCGCTCATGTGTGCCATGATCCTTAACTCGATCTGGCTGTAATCAGCTGATAATAAACTGTATCCGGGACCTGATGGAATGAATGATTTGCGTATTTCCCGGCCACGATCCTCCCGGATAGGTATATTCTGCAAATTCGGATTATTGGAACTCAACCGCCCTGTAGCGGCAATTGTCTGGTTAAATGATGTATGCAGTTTTCCTGTGACAGGGTTCAGCAATTTTGGCAAAGCTTCCACGTAAGTGGACAACAATTTCTTAAGCGACCGGTAATCAAGAATTTTATCAATTATCGGATGTTTGTCCCTGATTTTAACAAGTACTTCTTCCCCTGTTGAATATTGTTTGGTCCTGGTTTTAGGCGCATTTTCGATAATTCGCAGCTTTTCAAAAAGAATCTGTCCCAGTTGTTGCGGACTGCCAATATTGAAAGTCTCCCCAGCCAGTTCCAGAATCTCTTTTTCAACCTGGGTGAGTTCTCTATTCAGGGCTTCAGCATACAGCGCGAGATTTTCTTTATCCAGTGATACACCGGCTCCTTCCATTTCAGAGAGCACGCGAATGAGAGGCATTTCAATTTCTTCTGTGAGTGAAGCAAGATGGTTGGTTTTCAATTCCTTCTCCAGGATTATTTTTAGCTGCCAGGTTACATCGGCGTCCTCGCCGGCATATTCTTTTACCTTCTCAACAGGCACATCCCGCATATTTAACTGGTTTTTACCCCTGGGTCCAATCAGCTCTTCAATGTGCACCGCCTGATAATGCAGGTATTGCTCACAAAGGTAATCGAGGTTGTGTTTGAGTTCGGGCTGCAGCAGGTAATGTGCGATCATGGTATCAAAAAGACGGCCTTTTACGGTAATCTCATACCCCATCAACATTTCAATATCAAACTTAAGATTTTGTCCAACCTTGGTAATTCCGGGATCTGAGAACACCCCGGAAAATTCAAGGAGAATACTTTTGGCCTCGTCGAATTCTCCCGGCAAAGGGATGTACCAGGCTTCATGAGACTTATAACTGATGGCTAAACCAATAATCTGTGAGGTAAATATAGTTAAACCAGTAGTTTCTGTATCAAAACAAAACTCCTTGATTTTCTGAATATCAGCAATGACTTGTTTTCGCTTTTCAGGATTATCAGCCAGTTGATAATTATGTTCAGTATTAAAAATGTTTTTCAGATCGGTTCGAACAGCCTTATCTATAACAGATTCATTATCTGACCATAACGATCCCTGAACAGAATTAACCGTTTCAGTGTTTCCGGGTTCAGCAGGAAAAAGTTTTTTAAGAAAAGATTTGAATTCAAGTTCGATGAAAAGTGCTTTTAATTTCTCTTTATTGATTTCCTCAATGGTTAATTTTTCAGGATCAAAATCAATCGGAACATCCAGCCGGATGGTAACCAGTTCCTTTGATAATTTCAACTGGTTTAAATTGTTAATTATATTTTCCTTTTGTTTTCCTTTAAGTTGATCCGTTTGGGCAATGATTTCTTCAATACTCCCAAACTGAGCAATCAGTTTTCCGGCGGTTTTTTCACCAATTCCCGGAACACCCGGAATATTATCGGAAGTATCGCCCCATAAGGCCAGGATATCAATCACCTGCTTGGGGTTATCAATTCCGTATTTGGCTTTTATTTCTTCAATGCCAAGTATTTCAGCCTCATTGCCGGATCGTTTGGGCCGGTACATGAAAACATGCTCATTCACCAGTTGTCCGTAATCCTTGTCAGGTGTCATCATATACACCTCGTATCCCTGCTCGCTGGCTTTGCGGGATAGAGTACCTATGACATCATCGGCTTCAAATCCGTTGACCTCAAGAACCGGTATTTGATAAGCTTCAATAATTTGCTTGATATAAGGAACTGCTTTCCTGATATCCTCCGGCGTTTCTTCCCTGTTGGCTTTGTAGGCCTCATACATTTCGTGCCTGAAAGTAGGAGTTGGCGGATCAAAAACAACGGCAATATGCGTGGGTTGCTGACTACGCAGTACTTCATCCAGGGTATTGACAAATCCGAAAATCGCCGAGGTATTCATGCCTTTGGAATTATACATCTGATTACGGATAAAGGCGTAATAGGAACGATATATCAATGCATAAGCATCTAATAAAAAAAGTCGGTTGTCGTTGTTCATGGTTTATGTTATTTTAGAAAAATATCAATATTAATCATTCCTTATAAGCATAATATTAAAATGGTTGTCCTTCCCATTCAATACTAATAATTTCTTTTAATTGTTATCCTCAGCGAACCATTCAGCATACGAGGTAGCGGTTTCATATAACCTGACACTATGCAGCGTAACGTGTCCGGGCAGTTGTTTCTTTATTTTATTTGCTATATCCACCACCATGTTTTCGCAGGTGGGCTGAAAATCAAAAACAAAATACTTTTCAAACATCTGGTCAATATTGTTCAGCATCTGGTGTGGGGCGTCTTTATGTACAACCAGGGCATGATCGAGCTGGTTAACAATTTCGCGGTTAACAATTTTTTTTAGTTCCCCAAAATCAATCAACATGCCATGCTTTGGATGGCCCGGGTTGTTGAGGGCAATACCTTTAACGGTAACAAATAATCTGTAGGAATGGCCATGTATATTTTTGCATGGCCCGTCGTAATTCCACAAGGCATGGGCCATTTCAAATGAAAATTCTTTGGTAACTCTTATGATCGTATCCATTTCGTAAATTTTCACGAAAGGTACGAACTTTTTCAAAGAATTGGTCGGGATTAAGGAAGGACGGATAATGAACGAACAGTAAAAAATAAAACCAACAACCCGCTATCTATAGTAATGGATGCAAATATCTTTATTGTGGCTTTTGCATAATAGCCGTAAAAGGAAATCAAAAATAGAACTTAATTTATAGCACACTTGCTCACGCACTCAACAATGTTGCTCAGGTTTTCGTGTTTCAGAAAATAATAGGTGTTTTTCCCTTCGCGACGGGAGGCCAGCACGCCTTTATCTTTAAGTATCCCCAAATGGTGCGAAGTAGTAGATTGCTCGATTTCCAGCAATTCATGAATTTCGGTAACAGTAAGTTTTTTACCATCTTCCAGAAAATTCAGGATGGCAATTCTCATGGGATGAGCAATCGCTTTTAACATGTTGGCCGCTGCCTCGAGTTGTTCGGGTTTAAGACTACTGAATTTTGCCATATCGATAACATTATAATTGTTCATTTTCTCGCTCTCCTTATTTTTATATATCAAATTAACATCTAATTATCAATTACTTACACATCTAAATACTCATCTATTTTTATGTTTACCAACTTTTTGGTAACATGACTATTACAAAAATAATCATAATTGTTATAAAAATAACAATTTTATTGGGTTTTCCTTGTCTGAGTATGCAATTTTTCATGAAATATTGAATTGCAGCCAAACAGCAGACATAATTATTTACTCATGCAAATATATAAATATATAGCATGGTTTCATGGTAATAAACTATATATTTTGGTAATAATAACCCCTATGATTGCTCTTGTAAGCTTTATTCATCTACCAACATCCTGCAGCACCCTCTCCTACTCAAATTGTATCTCCAACGCCGGTGGTTCAAGCGTTTGAGATGTGCCATCGTTTGGCTCCGGCGGCTGCTTCTCTGGCTACATGGGCAACTCGCTCGATTGCGAAGATCGGGCGCCTCCGTGCGTGATGGATCCTGCTTCCGGTTGGTACGCTTCGTGCCTGTCAAATCCTCCTGTGGGCCAGGCGAGCTACTTCAACACCTTGAAGGCGAACTGCGACGAGGCAACTAATACTGAGTGCGGCGTGAGCGGCGCAACTTAGAGGTTGCTTGCCGCTGCTACTGGTGTTTGAGTGGTGCTGTTCATGATGTGTTCGGTGACGTTTTTTGGCAGCCATTCGATTATGCAGGTATCGGCAGGTACCTGATGAATCAGCAGTGTCTCCCCCTAGATAACCCGGGTCAGGTAAGAAGGATTAACTGCCTGTCTAAACCCGGTAAGATCAGGGTTGTGTGAAGCATTAAAAAAAAGCGGAAACCTGTTGCAATCAAAACACCTGTTTTTCCAGCTGCCTGCTTTATCCCCATGACATTCCCATTTAAAATGATAAACTAATTTAGGAAAAACTAATAATTCAGAAAACCTGCGGCATCCAAAAATTAAAATAATCCTAAATCAAAAAATGAAAAACAAATAATTCTAAAACTTACGGTTATTTATTATATAGTTTTTTATAACATTATACCTAATCTTTAACTTTAAATATATGATAATAACCTATGGTTTTATTCATTTTGAGATTTGGTTGCTGCAACGGAAAATTGTTCCATGACAAATGAACCGTTGCCGGGTTAAATTAATAACTGCATTGTATATAATTAAATTACTACCTTTGTGCTGGAAAATTTTTCAGCTTATGTCAACCATCGATACAATAAAGGCTCCCATTATTAATGAAATGAACCAGTTTGAGGTTCAGTTCAAAGCCTCAATGAAAAGTAACATCAGGTTACTCAATATAGTCACCAATTTTATCCTGCGCCGGAAAGGCAAACAGATGCGTCCCATGCTGGTTTTTCTTACTGCTCGCATGCTTGGGGACATCACAAAACACACCTATACAGCAGCATCATTAATTGAATTGTTGCATACTGCCACCCTGGTACATGATGATGTAGTCGATGAATCGTATGAACGGAGGGGTTTCTTCAGCATTAATGCGCTTTGGAAATCGAAAGTGGCTGTTTTACTGGGTGATTACCTGCTGGCACAGGGTCTGCTGCTATCGGTAGACAATGATGCTTTTGATTTGTTGCGTATTGTGTCGGAAGCAGTTAAAGAAATGAGTGAAGGAGAGCTGCTTCAAATCCAGAAGTCCAGGCGTTTAAATATTACACACGACCAGTATTTTGAAATAATCCGCAAGAAAACGGCAACCTTAATTGCTGCCTGCACGGCTTGCGGGGCTAAGTCGGTTGACGCCAGTAAAGAAGATATTGCAAAAATGAAAGAGTTCGGGGAATGCCTGGGCATTGCATTCCAAATTAAAGATGATCTTTTTGATTATCAATACGATGCAAAGACAGGCAAGCCCTCCGGAAATGATATTAAGGAAAAAAAATTCACCCTGCCTTTGATTTATGCACTGGCTAATACAAATACCCTGCAACGAAGAAAAATCATCAATACCATACGATTGCATCATAAAAACAAAAAGAAGGTTGAAGAAGTAATCAAATTCGTTAAATCATCGGGTGGAATTGATTTTGCCACCGAAAAAATGAATGAGTACAAGCAAAAAGCATTGGATATACTTACCTCCTTCCCGGAAAATGATGCCCGTAACTCGCTTCAAAATCTGGTTGAATATACGACAAACCGGAAAAAATAATTTAGATGTTTTTCCATTCCTGAAATAAGCATTCCGTTTCATTCCTCTGTCTCCTCTGTGAATCAAAATCCCCCTATGCTGCAGGCCATTTGTGTAATTCGTGGTTAAAAAAAACAAAGGCGTTGGTGAAATCGACTCTGGGCTCAGTGTAAAACAAGAATCAAGCACAGCATGCGCTACAAAAAAGAAATTTCACTTGGGTTAAAAATATAGTAATCTAAGGATTACAGAGTAATAATTACAGTTTTGTAATAACAAATAGTTTTGTATAATTATTAAATCTATTCCTGAACTGAATGATTTGTATTTTTATTAAAGTACTCAATCACTTTACCAGCTTTATCGGCACCCACTATTTCCTTAATTTCGTCATAAGATGCTTTTTGGAGGTTGTTGACAGAATGAAATTTAAGTAATAACTTTTCTGCGGTTTTTTCCCCGATCCCATCAATATTATGAAGTTGCGAATTAATCATTGATTTACTTCTCTTGTTACGGTGGTGCGTGATACCAAACCTATGTGCTTCATCACGGAGTTGCTGGATAATTTTAAGTGTTTCACTGTTTTTATCCAGGTAAAGCGGTACCGGATCTCCAGGATAATAGATTTCTTCGAGCCGTTTGGCAATACCAATGATGGCGATTTTACCTCTTAATCCCAGTTGACCCAGGCTCTCCAGGGCAGCACCAAGCTGTCCTTTGCCCCCATCAATAACAATAAGTTGAGGAAGGGCTTTTTGCTCCTCCTGCAGTCGTTTATACCTCCGGTAAATAATTTCCTTCATAGAAGCAAAATCATCAGGACCCACCACTGTTTTAATGTTAAAATGACGGTAATCTCTTTTTGAAGGAACCGCATTTTTAAACACTACGCAGGAAGCAACCGGATTTGATCCCTGAATATTGGAGTTATCAAAACATTCGATATGAACAGGTTTTTGCTGAAGCCTCAGGTCTTTCTGCATGGTTTCAAGTATCCGGTCTGAACGTTTCTCAGGATTACGCAGGCTTTGCTGTTTTTTCTTCTCCAGCATATAATATTTTACATTGCGTTGTGACAGTTCAAGTAATTTAAGCTTGTCGCCACGCTTAGGAATAGTTATTGATACATAATCCGGAACAATATCAGGCACAAAGGGCAGAATAATTTCACGTGCATTGCTTCCCATTCTGTTTCTGAGTTCTGTTATTGCAAAAGCAAGCAGTTCCTGTTTATCTTCATTTAGTTTCTTTTTCATTTCAATGGTGTGCGCCTGAATAACCGCACCATTCACTACTTTTAGGAAGTTTACATACGCGCTTTTTTCATCATCTTCAATAGAAAAAACATCTACGTTATTAATGGAAGGATTCACTATCGCTGATTTGCTCTGGTAGCGGTTGAGCAGTTCAAGCTTTTCTTTAATCTGATTGGCCTCTTCATATTTATAACCGGCAGCATATTCTTTCATGGTATCTTTGAGATGGTGCACAACCGATTGAATATTACCTTTCAATACATTCTTTATTTGAACAATTGATTCATCATACTCTTCCTTTGATTGCAGTCCTTCGCACGGACCTTTGCAATTACCGAGGTGATACTCCAGGCAGACTTTAAATTTTCCTTCGGCAATATTGTTGTCGGTGAGTGCATATTTGCAAGTTCGCAACTGATACAATTCACGGATAAATTCCAGGATAGTACGCACCATCCCCATTGAAGTGTATGGTCCATAATACAACGACCCGTCATTAATTACATTTCTTGTTGAGAAGATCCTTGGAAAAGGCTCATTTTTAACACATATCCACGGAAACGATTTGTCATCTTTAAGCAGGACGTTGTATCTTGGCTGGTATTTTTTGATGAGATTATTTTCAAGTAAAAGCGCATCTGATTCGGTCTCTACCACAATATATTTAATATCCGCGATCTTTTTTACCAGTACTTTTATTTTGTTATTATCATAATATTGTCTGTTGAAATAGGAGTATACCCGTTTTTTCAGATTTTTTGCTTTTCCGATATAAATAATTTTTCCTTCTTTATTAAAATATTGATAAACACCAGGCTTATTCGGTAGTACAGCAAGAATATCTTTCAGGTAATTTGTTGTTTCTTTGTCTTCCACACAATTATTCTTTTGATTCGACATATAATGAAGTAAAGTTAAATTTATTCACGTCAAACAATCCTTTATCGCCAATTTTTAAGTCAGGTATTACGAGCAAGGCCATAAAGGCAAGCGTCATCAGAGGAGCTTTAAGCGGGCAGCCCAGTTTTTTTACCATTTTGTTTACTGCTTCATATCCTTCGGCAACGGTTTTGGCATCAGCAGACGACATAATACCAGCCACATCGAGTGGCATGGCACGTTGTTCCTCCTGGTTAACAGCAACGACAGCCCCTTTATTTTTGATCACAAGGTTGATGGCAGCCGCCAGGTCCTGGTCATTGGTACCCACCGCAATGATATTGTGACTGTCGTGGGCAATACTAGAAGCAAAAGCTCCCTTTTTTAGTCCAAAACCCTGTATAAATCCCATTACAGGCTTACTTTTTCCATCATAGCGGTTTAAGACAGCTATTTTTAAAAAATCTTTTTCGGTACTACTGATCAGCATCCCTCCTGCTCTCTCCGGCGATATTTCCTTTTGGTCCGTAACAAGCTCACCATCTTTGGCCACTATGCAACGTACATTCTTTTGCTGGTCAGGTATGTTGAGATCAGCAATTTCCACAGGATTAACATTGAAATTATTGATAGCAACAGGCTCTTGAAAAGGCAACAACACTTCTTTTTGGTCATAAACTTTCTCTCCATCAATATAGGTACCCAATATATTAAAATCAGATAAATTATCTACAACGATAAAGTCGGCACGATCACCTTTCCTAAGCAAACCGACAGGCAGCTTATAGTGAGTAACCGGATGGACGGTAATAGCGCGTAAAATATTAAAAAAATCAAATTTTTCAGCCAACAATCTTTTTACGAGCAGATTTAAATGACCACGCGCAAGATCATCCGGGTGCAAATCATCGGAGCAGAGCATAACCTCTGAAGGGAACTCGCTGATAAGCTTTTTAAGGGCATTCAGGTTTTTAGCGGCGCTACCTTCACGAATTAAAATTTTCATCCCCAATTTGATTTTCTCGATTGCCTCTTCGTAGGAACTACATTCGTGGTCAGTTGAAATACCCGAATTCACATAAGTTTTAAGATCTTCACCCCTCAGTCCGGGAGCATGACCATCTACAGGTTTATTGGTAAAAGTTGCCCAGGCAATTTTTTCGTGAACCTGAGGATCACCATGAATAACGCCTGGAAAATTCATCATTTCGGAAAGGTAAAATATATCTGGTCGTTTTAAAAGAGTTCCGGTTGTTTCCGCATCTATCATGCTGCCTGATGTTTCAAATGTAGTAGCCGGCACACAGGAAGGAGCGCCAAAGAAAAACTTAAAAAGCACTGATTTCCCGTTTTCAATCATGTAATCAACACCGGCGGTACCCAGCACATTAGCAATTTCATGCGGATCGGATACAGTAGCAACAGTTCCGTGTTTCACCGCCACACCAGCGAAGGTTGAAGGCACCAACATAGAGCTTTCGATATGAATATGAGCATCTACGAGGCCCGGCATAATAAAATTGGTGTATTTCACTTCGTTTCTTTCGACAGAAGAAATTACTCCATCGGCAATGGTTAGTACCCCTGGGAAAATTTCCCCGGTATGTACATCTACAATATTTCCACTTATTTTATAATCCATATAGAAGGTATTTGTATTGTTTTCTTGCTGTCACTAATTAAAACAATGAAATAAATGACAGGTTTAAATTACATATTGGTTCATTAATAATTGTTTTAAACAAGATTCGCATTTAGTATCAATTAAAAAGCCAAAATGGTTTTAATGTACACCTCTATAATATATAATCACCAGTAAAAACAAAAGGTAAAGTTACTAATTTATAAAGCCGTAGGGTAATTATATAATTATAGAAATTATTATATTATAAAAAGTTCAA
>DASQZP010000595.1:0-2230 GCA_035638655.1 Bacteroidales bacterium | reverse complement strand
TAAATGGATAACATAGATCCACTCCAAATTCTAATAATTCACATGAAGGGAAAGTGAAAATGCCTACTTACACATTATCTAATGATGGTGATCGAATAGAACAGTATAATTTGAACCGTTTTTTGAATAGTGAATTCCATGCATATGAGAAATTTTGGCAAAAACACGTTATTCCTTTGACTAATCGACCGCAGAATATTCACTTTAAAGATACAGCACAATTAAAAGCTATTGGTAAATCCGGTAATGATATTTGTATCGCCCAATTACACTATTCGATTTTACGTCATCTTCATCGTACCTACGATATAAGACAGATATCTACATTAAATTTTCAATTATTTGAACTTACAGATGGTTTTGTAAGGTTATCTGGAACACTTGATATTGCTTTTGAATTATTAGAGCGTTACAAAAATCCAAAAAAATATGATCCATGGGTAGAAGCTGGTACTAAATCTAATCTTGGAGGAAGAGAAGCCCGTAGAAATTGGCAAAAAAATAACCAGTTTCCTTTACAAAGTATTAAAAACTATAGAAATCATCTAATTCACGGAAGAATGACTCCGACGGTAACTGGGGCTCAAACATATCTTCCTAATATTGGTAAAGAAAAAAAATATTTTGATTGGCGACTAATTACGAATCCGAGTAAACAAACCATTCGTTCAATACAAAATGATTATAAACCGGCAAAATTAATATTAGATGAAGCATGGGATAAAACTATAGATTATTTGCAAACACAATGGATGAATGAATTATTACCCTAATTTTAAAACACCTAACCTCCGTTGCACCGGACGCCAAGAGCTGTGTTGCTCTCAGAATGATTCGGCTCCTCTGAAGGCTATGAAGTTGTTTTGAATATCCGAAGGGAAAAAATTGGGTTAGAACGCATTTTCGAAAATCCGGTCGCTTTTTCCAATCGAAGGCAGTTAGTTGACAGTTTCTCACAGGGCGCCGGTGAACTGGGACCGTTAGGTGCCACCATTTCAGTGTTAGTAATTCAATTATAGGAGAAATCCATAGTTATGAGTTTACTACAAAAGCACGATGCTGATTTTTGTATTGAGGTTGAGTATAAAAAGGAAACGGATAACCCTTCTAGAGTTTTCCGAACATTATATGAGTTACTTGAATCCATTCAGGTCTTAGATAGTGATTTGATCAAAACAATTGACGTAAAAATTCAACCAATTCTCATTTTGGAAGATATCGAATCAGGTTCTATTAAAGCTTGGTTGAAAACTGCATTAGAAGCTATTGATGATGATGCGTTAAAGAATCTCGACTGGAAACCCGCAATTGGCAAATATTTGGTCGAAGCAAAATATTATATCGTAAATTTTATTGAAGAGCGAACTGAAATTTCGAATAAAGAAGAAGTAAAACAGTTAGAATCTAATATTTACCAATTAGCAGAACAGACAGATGTCAAAAAATTTCCGGCATATGGAAAAATACCAACACGTGATTTATTGAAAAATGTGCAAAGTTTATCACGTAGTATTTCATATTTAAGAGAAGGGGATTCCGCAAAATATATCACTGATGATAAACAGGCAAATTTCAACTTGGAATTTCAATTTGTACCTGATT
Source organism: Bacteroidales bacterium (assembly GCA_035638655.1). Lineage (GTDB taxonomy): Bacteria > Bacteroidota > Bacteroidia > Bacteroidales > DASQZP01 > DASQZP01. The sequence goes on along the minus strand of DASQZP010000595.1, from coordinate 628 downwards.
CGGTAGAGGATTTATTAACAAAAGAGAGTATTCCTTCGAAGTCAGAAGTCATACTAAAAGTGCGGAAACCTGATTATCTTGGAGAGACGATGTGGGAGTTTCGTCACGGTAATCATTATATCAATGCAAAAATTTATGATCAGGAATGGATATGTAAATTTCAAAATCGTGAAATTGATATACGTCCCGGTGATTCCATTCGGGCAAATATGATTACAACAAATAGATATGGATACGACGGAGAATTATTATCAACTATTTATGAGATCGAAGATGTAATAGAGGTAATTGAAGCAGACGATATTGATCAAATAGACTTGTTTGATAACGATTCAGAATAAAGGTGGCACCTAACCTCCGTTGCACCGGACGCCAAGAGCTGTTTTGCCCTCAGAATGTTTCGGCTCCTTCGAATGCTATGAGATAATTTTGAATGTTCGGAGGAAAAAAATTTGGTTTTGGAGCATTTTTGCAAGTTCAGTCGCTTTTTCAAATCATCGGAGAAATTTGACGGAAATGAGCAGGGCGCCGGTGAACTGGGACCGTTAGGCAGCGCCGGTTGAAAAATGTTGTCACCCAAAAAATAGAAACACCGAAACCAGTGTTGCAAAATTGTTGGCTGAAGATT
>DASQZP010000594.1:0-3654 GCA_035638655.1 Bacteroidales bacterium | reverse complement strand
CTTGAAGACAAGGTTCCTCAGATAAGGGAATATGAAGTAGGTAAAAATATGAGTGCAAGCGCATCTTCTTTTGATCTGGTGCTGGTTTCAGGGTTTGAAAGTGAAGAAGACCTGGAAGCCTACCGCCGCCATCCGGAACATGTTAAAGTGCTCGACTTTATCGGGAAAGTAAAAGATATGCTGGCTGTGGTTGATTATACAACCTAAATGCCAGTCAGGTGACTTACTAATCTGTTTAAATAGTGTCTGTCCATAATGTCCTATAACTGCGTTATAGCAAAAATTTTAATTCCTCATATACATTAGTATACTGCGGATTAAAATTTTCGCACGCTCCCGTTTATAACGGAACAGGCTTTGTTCCCGAACATTTTGATCCAGGCACTTGACTTTATTGACAGACTCTAAATAATTATCAATTAAAATCAGTTTATGAGCCAGTTGTATCCACTTAAATTTCAACCCATCCTGAAGGATAAAATCTGGGGGGGCAGTAAATTAAGAACAATTTTGAATAAATCCGGAGCTTCTGACAAATGTGGCGAAAGCTGGGAAATTTCAGGATATCAGAATAATATTTCAGTTGTTAAAGAAGGCTTTTTAGCAGGAAATGATCTGCAGGACTTGATTGAAGTCTATATGGGAGACCTGGTAGGGGATGAAGTATTTTCACGATTTGGGCTTGAATTTCCTCTTCTGATAAAATTTATTGATGCTGCTGATGAACTTTCAATTCAGGTTCATCCGGATGATGAGCTGGCATCCAAACGCCATAATGGTTTTGGAAAGACCGAAATGTGGTATGTCATTCAGGCAGATGAGAGTGCTAAACTTATTTCCGGATTTAACCGGGAGCTTGACAAGAAGATGTATCTTGAGCATCTTCAGAACGGAACACTGACGAGTATTCTGAATTTTGAGAAGGTTAAAGAAGGAGATGTTTTTTTCATGCCGGCCGGGCGTGTGCATGCTATCGGAAAAGGAACTTTATTGACAGAAATTCAGCAGACATCTGATCTCACCTATCGTATTTATGACTATGACAGGAAGGATGATTCAGGTAAAACGCGGGAACTACATACCGAACTTGCACTGGATGCTATTGATTATAAAAGGTACTCATCATACCGGAATACTTATGAACATGGTTATAATCAGCCAGTTAATCTGGTGCAATGTGAGTATTTTACTACAAACCTGTTGGAACTTGATTTTATTGTTAAAAGGGATTATGTCAGGATTGATTCCTTTGTAATTTATATCTGTGCTGAAGGTGCTGTAAAGTTGCATTATGAAAATGGTGAACCCGTAATGCTTAATGCCGGTGAAACAGTGCTGGTTCCGGCTATGTTAAACGATGTGACCCTGGAACCTGAAAAGAAATCCAAAATTCTTGAAGTATATATTAAACCATGATTATTAAGAGCGCTGAATTTGTTGTTTCCAATAAAGAAATCTCCATGCTTCCAAAGGATAATAAGCCGGAGTATGCGTTTATCGGACGATCAAATGTCGGCAAATCATCGCTGATCAACATGCTTACCGGAAAGAAAAAACTGGCAAAAATATCAGGAACTCCTGGTAAGACCAGATTGATCAATCATTTCCTGATAAATGAAGAATGGTATGTAGTTGATTTGCCAGGGTATGGTTATGCACAGGTGTCAAAAACCAGCCGAAAAGAATTTTCCTCTTTTGTACACGAATACCTGCTTACACGATCCAGGCTGATGTGCGTATTCGTACTGATTGATTCACGTCATGAACCTTTGAAAAACGATCTTGAATTTATCAACTGGCTGGGCGATAATGGAGTGCCTTTCGTACTTGTTTTTACAAAATCCGATAAAATATCGCCAAATAAACTTGAACATAATGTTTCCCTTTATCAGAAAATATTAAAAAAATACTGGGAGGAACTGCCTCCGGTATTTTTTTCTTCCGCTATTGACGGTACAGGCAGAGACGAAATACTTGATTTTATAGAAAATACTAACAGGGTTGTTTATAAATAAAATGCATTGAATTATTTTAAAGCAAAATTAAACTTATATTTTTCTTAAATTTGCGCTCTTAATTACGGATTTTAAGTTGTTTAATTAAAATGCTGCTGTAAACTGAATACTTACCAGTTGTCTTACCGTTTAAAAAACAGAAGATTAATTAATATATATATTCATAAAATTTTCAACCGGAAACAAAATAATAATTCTGATGAAGCCGCACACCCCGATTAAATTTTTTTCAGGAACAGCCAGCAGCTATCTGGCCGAGAAGATTGCCACAAGTTTTGGTATTGAGATGGGAAAGACCAATGTGCTCAGATTTAGCGATGGAGAATTTCAGCCCCATTACATTGAATCAGTAAGAGGTTGTACTGTATTTATTATTCAGTCGACTTTTCCTCCCAGTGACAATTTGATGGAATTACTGCTGATGATTGACGCCGCAAAACGAGCCTCTGCCTATAAGGTGGTAGCTGTTATGCCCTATTTTGGTTTCGCTCGTCAGGACAGGAAAGATCGTCCCAGGGCTGCTATCGGGGCCAAGCTGGTTGCCAATCTGTTGTCGGCTGCCGGAGTAGACCGGGTAATGACCATGGACCTGCATGCCGATCAGTTACAGGGTTTCTTTGATGTTCCCGTTGATCATCTGTATGCCTCCTCAATATTTGTACCTTATCTTGAAAGCCTCAATCTTGAGAATGTTGTGATTGCCGCACCCGATATGGGCGGGACCAAAAGGGCCAATGCTTATTCACGTTTCCTGAAGACTGAAATGGTGATTTGTTATAAACTTAGAAAAAAGGCCAATGTGGTTGAAGAATTCAGAGTAATTGGAGATGTGGCCGGGAAAGACATCGTAATTGTGGATGACATGATTGATACTGCCGGAACTATTTGCATCGCAGCAGACATGATGAAGGATCAGGGAGCAAACAGCATTCGTGTTATCGCCACTCACCCGGTGCTTTCAGGTCAGGCATATGAAAGCATTGAAAAATCTTTTATTACCGAGGTAATCGTTACAGATACTATTCCGCTCGGTAAACAAAGTCCCAAAATCCATGTGCTGAGCGTTGCTGATATTTTCGCTGATGTAATAAATAAAGTCTATAATTATCAGTCAATAAGTTCCAATTTTATATTTTAAGTCCTATATTTGCAACCGCAAAAAATAACAGTTTTATTGAAGACAATTGTGTGATGAGGGGCTTATGGCTCTTAGTAGCACTTTTTTCTGATTGCTTTAATTAAATTATGTAAACATGAAAGTAGTTGAAATCAAAGGAAAATTAAGAGCTGAGGTAGGTAAAAAGGCCTCAAACAAACTTCGTGCCCAGGGAGATGTTCCCTGTGTATTGTACGGAGGAGATGAAAATATTCATTTCTACACTGAAGAGAAAAGCTTTTATAATATAGTATATTCTCCAAGTGTCTTTCTGATTAAGCTTGATATTGAAGGTAAGACTTATCAGGCTGTAATGCAGGAAATTCAGTTCCATCCGGTATCTGACAAAATTCAGCATGTTGATTTCGTTCAGATATTTGAAGATAAAGAAGTAGTAATCAACATACCTGTCAATGTAGTTGGTAATTCAATTGGTGTTAAAAACGGTGGTAAACTGAGAGTCAGAAGAAGAAATCTTAAAGT
>DASQZP010000593.1:0-2041 GCA_035638655.1 Bacteroidales bacterium | reverse complement strand
AATGATACAATTCATCATATCACAATAGTGCAAAAAAGTGAATTAACAAATGAAGATCAGGTAACATTCATTGGAGATGAAACTCCTATAACTCTTGATGCATCCTCTGTTACTGCCTATTTTGACGGAAAACAAAAATATATTTCTACCCGGATATCATCAGACCGCTCCTTCAAACTAATGAATTACCAGGTAATAGGTTACCTGCAATTTGCACAATCTTCAACATCTGGCGGGGACCCGGTTTATTATTATATTTTTGATGGACGATGTGTAAATCTATCAGTTTACATGAATAATATTGAGAAATTTGTTGCTGATTTTATACCTGATTATGAAGAATTCAAAGATATTTATCACAAAAAAATGTTTTATGATTTTAAATCGCTGGCTGAATTTGCTTCGGCCTATAATGCCTATCGTTACCCTGACAAGTATGTATTTGAAAAATATCAGAATAAAGAAGCCTTTTCAACAGGTAGTATTATCTCACTCAACTTTGGTACACTTAACCTGGAAGACTTTAAATCCATTTACATATCAGGGCTTGATATGGGTTTAAACATCGAATATAAATACAGTCCTAATTCATCATTAATGATTCAACCCTATTTCTCTCATTTTGCAGGAAGCAATACGACAACTAAGGTCAAACTTAATGCAATGAAGCTTAAAATCATAATAGCATTCACATTTTACACCCATAGATATCTTAAATTACAGGCAGGTCCGGGTATTGGATTCTATTATAATTTGAACAGCATCATGAACCGATCAGATACCCTACCCTATAATAAAAAGAAGATTGAATTCAGAACACCCGGGATTAACTACAATTTTAATATTCTGGCAGTATTAAATGAGCGTCACAAAATATACGTGTTAGCCGGGAGCACTGGAATTAAGACAAAAGAGACCACAATTTATCCCATGCCAAATTCTGAGAAGAAAGGAAGAAATCTTGAATTTGGGATTGGATACGGATTTAATTTTTAATTTACATGGCGAATAATTGCCTGTTGAAGTCAAATGTTTTAGCTGTGTAAATGGCTTCGAAAAATTAAAGTGTTGATACTATTTTGAAAAAGAAATCAATATTCAGTTAAATACTGGATTATAAAACAAACCCGGCAGAAAATTGAACCTGCCGGGCCTGTATGTTTCACTATTTTACAGGATTGATCCTGTATTTAAGTACCATTGGTTCTGTATGTACCCGGTATTTATCAATGGGCAGTCCTCCGGGACTCCAGCTATTATAACCACCCACTCCCGATTGTTTAAGATCAATATTCAGACAAACCTCAGGACGTACAGGCATCTGGAAGGTATACTGACTGTTTTCCATCGCTAACCGGTCAAAGTGTTTGGCTCCGAAACCAATTAGCGGATCGCCTTCAAACAGCAATCCTTTGCCTTCGTCATTCAGTATTTTCATCCATCGTACATCCGATTTATAACCATTTTCCTGCGGTGCAGAATAATCAACCCATTCTTTGGTTACTGTCGATTTGTAAATCCCGACAGGTGAAACATCGCGGTCCTGATAAGTGGGTTCAGGTCCCGGTCCGTACCAGGTAATATTCTCATATCCCGGAGCCAGCACCATACGACTTCCATACCGGGGCATAAAGGAAGGCAATCCCTCGCCGGGAGTAAAGTCCATGTTGACATCTACTGTTCCGTCCGCATAAACGGTATAAATAGTCTTCAGAATGCTATTTATTGCTGGTATTTTTTCATCAAAAGTCAGCTTAACGGAAGTACTGTCCTTCTCCACCTTGCGGCCATTGACAACCGTTTCTCCTGCTGCACGCCAGACATAAAGATCCATGTACTTTTGCCCGCTCTTATAAGCTCCGAGGTCATTATCGGTGGGCACACGCCAGAAATCGGGCGTTGGACCTGCCATAATAATTTCATGACCATCCAGGTTATAGGATTCAATTGTACCGTTTTGCAGATCGAAAATCACATTGAAATCTTTACCTGCAACTGCAAGATGTTCACCGTTATCCATAACCGATGGTGCTTTTGTATT
>DASQZP010000592.1:0-5865 GCA_035638655.1 Bacteroidales bacterium | reverse complement strand
ATAATCACTATTTTCTTTAAGGGGAATGATATTGGGTGGTGCAGCGTCATCACTGATAGTAACCAGCGCACCGCTGACAGCGGGCAGCGGTTTGTCTTCTGAAACAGGTAGTCCTTTTGATATACGCACCCAGGGTTGGTTTCTGTTAGTTATTTTCCCTTCAATGGCAAATAATTCTGTATCCTGTTCATTCATTTTCACGGTGATCACATCTTCACAGGAAGTAAGAACAAGCATTAACAGAGAAAACAGGATAGTATATTTTTTCATATTCTTATCTCCTAAAAATTAAAGTTATAGGTCAGGGCCGGAATTATGGTTCCGATAATGGATAACCGCACCGCTTCAGAAATATTCGGATTGTCTTCATTCGGCCTGAAAGTAACCGAATAGGCATTTCTCCGGGCATATACATTGTACAATGATAAATTAAGTGATTGCTTGAATTTGCGGTGTTCATTCTTCTTAAAATCATAATTCACCGAAAGATCGAGCCGGTGATAATCCGGTATGCGGTTGCTGTTGCGGGCAGCATAGTAATACAGCGTGTTGCCCTGCACCTGATACTTCGCGATTGGATAGGAAGTTGGATTTCCGGTGGAAAACACCCAGCTTCCGGATACATTCCACCGCGGATTGATCTCCCAGGTGAGTACCAGCGAAAGATCGTGTGTTCTGTCGTAACTGGAGGGATAAGGATCCCCGTTATTGATGCCCTGTATTTTTCGCATGCTGCGGGCCAGTGTATAACTTATCCAGCCGGTGAATTTTCCCTGTTGTTTTTTTACAAGAAATTCCAGTCCATAAGCATATCCTGCCCCCGAAAGCAGTTGGGTTTCGATATTCTCATTAAGGAAGAGCTGGGCCCCATCAATATAATCGATCACATGATCCAGATTTTTGTAATATACTTCCACTGAGGTTTCATAAACATTATTGCTGAAATTTCTGAAATAGCCCATTGCCACCTGATCAGCCACCAGCGGTTTGATGTACTTGTTACTGGGCAGCCAGATATCAAGCGGAGTGGGTGAATTGGTGTTGGAGATCAGATGCAGGTTTTGTACCATCCGGTTATAGGAAGCCTTAACCGAACTGGTGGGACCTACTGTATACTTGATTGCAAAACGTGGTTCCAGGTATGTATAAGGAGCGCCTATCAGCTCTCCTTTTTTATAATCTCTGACATTGAGGATCTCATTGGCATCCGGGCTTTCCGGATTGGCATACTCCCGAACCTTTCCTTTTCCGATCTGCTGAAAAAGTGAGAACCTAAGTCCGTATTTCATGGTGATCCTCGCACCAATATTCTGCTCATTGGAAGCATAGGCACTCCCTTCAATGGCATTATAGGGTGTAAGTTCCAGGTCATGAAAATAAGAATTCTCGTTAACATCAATCTTCCCCGGCTGAAAATGATGCTGAATGACATTGATCCCCATTTTCAGCTTGTTATCTGTATCCAGAAACAACGTAAGATCTTCCTTGAAGTTATAATCCCTGATCTGGGAGGTCCAGTCGAACTGATCGGCACCTTCTCCCGGTACCCCCACATTGTAATTATATAATGAATAAATCAGCGAGGTATTGGAAAACAATTTGCTGCCAAACAGGTGATTCCACCGCACTGTACCGGTTTGGTTGCCCCAGCGCATGTAGATAGACTTTCCGATTTTTGCATAATCGTCACCGGTATACATGGACAGATACAACCGGTCATGGTCGCCCAGTTGTATATTCGACTTCCCGTTAAGGTCATAAAAATACAGTTTGTTCTCCTGCAGCTGTTCAATTCCCATGAGTTTACCCAGAAAATCGGCATATGTCCGGCGGCCGGAAAGAATAAAGCTCCATTTGTCTTTGATGATTGGCCCTTCCAGCGTGAGGCGGCTGGAGATATTTCCGATGCCTCCGGTAACAGCAAAGTTGCGCGAATTGCCATCTTTCATCCTGATATCAATTACTGAAGAGGCCTTACCACCATATTCAGCAGGAATTCCACCTTTATACACCTGGATATCCTTGATGGCATCGGCATTAAAAACAGAGAAAAAACCAAGAAGATGAGAAGCATTATAAACCGGGGCCTCATCCAGGATCACCAGGTTCTCATCCGGTCCGCCACCACGCACATACAAACCTGAGCTGCCTTCGCCCCCACTCTGGATGCCCGGCAACAATTGTATGCTCCGGATAATATCCACTTCTCCCATGAAAGAAGGAAGTTTGGAAACCAGCTTAACCGGCATTTTCTGCATACTCATCTCTACGCTTTCTACGTTCCTGTCCTTCTTTTCACTGAATACAGCCACTTCGTTGATCTCCTTCGTGTTTTCACTCAGCCGGATATTGAGCTCCTGGTCACTGTTCAGTATAATCTTTTGTTTCACATCTTCGTATCCCAGGTAACTGAAGGTAAAGTTATAAGTTCCTTTGGGCAGGGAAACAGCATAAAATCCATACGCGTTGGTTACGGTTCCGGTTTTTAGTTCATCCACATATACCGTGGCCCCGATCAGCGCTTCACCATCCGCCTTGTCACGGATATATCCGCTTATGGTCAGTTTCTGGGCATGCAGGACTGACCCGGTTATCATCAATAAAAAAATAAGTAAACTTTGCTTCATTATTATTTTTCTCCCTTTAGGTTCATGCTTACTAAGTTTTTTACCCGGGGTAACACTTCTGTTTTGATTCAAAACAGCCGGCTGTACAATTATTGGTCCAAAAATCAATGCAAAGATGAATTTATTTCCATGTCAAATAAAACAATTTTCGGTAAACAACAGATTATTACCGGTAAAAAAACTCTTTTTGCATCGTGAATTGTTATATATCCGGTATCATAAGTTTAATATAACATTCATATGAAAAGAATTGTTTTGCTTGCAGTTTTGTCCCTTGCCGCACCAATCAGTGCACAGCCGGTTTTCAGTAACCCCGGTATTCCAACCCGGGAATCATTTTCAATTCATGAGTACCTTGATGAGGAAACAGGATATATTACTTCTAAAATAAATATTTCTGCAGATAATGAGGAGCATCCACAATTCTATCTGATTCATGTAAATGAAGGAGGTCTCTATACAAATGAAATTAAAATCAGGTATAATGATCTGACAACCGTTTCAGAAAAACGAACAAACCTGAAAACAAATTCGGTAACACAATACTATGTTAAATCGGGCGATTCTGTTCATTTTTATGTAGAAACAAAAAATCTTCACAGGGATATTGAAACTGATGAAACAAATATCTATTCACCCCTGGCATACTTTTTCTCATTTAGGGGGTTCCCTTTTGGTACAGGGAAAACTGTTTCATTCCAAACTTACATGTACCAGTATGACAATTTATTAACCATGAATTTAAAAAATACCGGGATTGCGACCGTTACCGTAAAAGCCGGTACTTATAAATGTTATAATCTTGAATTGTCGGTCGGTGGCTGGCAATCATTTTTCGCTCCGGATAAATATTATTTTTACTATACTGTTTCACCTCCTCATCTGTTCATTAAATATGAAGAAGAAGTAGATGGAACATGGAGGGCAGATGAATTAACCAGTTATCAGAGTAATTAATATTTTTAAATCCTACCCGTTCTCACTGATCAGTTTAAGGGACTTTTTATTAAGGATTTCAATCTTCCTGCCGGAAATATCAATAATCCCGTCATGACTAAATTCTGTCAGTACCCGGCTCACACTTTCCCTGCTGGTATCCACCAGGTTACCTATCTCGTCGCGTGTTACAGGCAGGGTAAAGGTATCTGATTCATAAAAGTAATCGGCAAAATCCAGCAACACATCAGCAATATTGCCCCGTGTTTGTTTTTGAGTCCTGCTTGCACATTTCCTGAATGAATCCAGTTCGTACCTGCAAAGTTTGGTTATAATCTCATGCGTGAATTTCTGGTTCGTAAGTAAAAGTTGTTTAAAAGTAGACATATCAATAAAGCAAACTTCGGCTTCTTCAATCACGGTTACCGAGTATTGATTCACCTTATCCCCCATGGTGGTGGGCAATCCCAGGTACCGGGGCGCCTTTACGATCTTGATAATCTGTTCATAATAGGGCCCTTTTATATGGATCTTGGCCAGTCCTTTTCGTAAATACACGATGTTTGATGAATACTGTCCCTGCCGGATCACCGGATCCCCTTTTCTGAAAGGCACCATCAAATGGTTGCAGGAAAGTAATTCCTGCTCATTTATTTCTAAAGTACTGGTTGCATTAGACTTAAAAGAACATACAGTACATATATTTTCCATGACTAAGTTATTAGTGTGATATAAATCACAAAGGTAATTAAACCATCTCACACTGAATTAAGAACTCTTAACATTCTTTTTGCTGAATTTTGCCTCAAACCAAATTTCAAGAATATGGAAACAAATGAAAAAATTGTAATCATCAGTACTACCGGGCCTGAAAGTCCCGAAAAAGCAACATTACCCTTTGTGCTGGCCACTGCCGCACAATCAATGGATGTTGAAGTAACAGTGATCCTGCAATCAGAAGCCGTTTGGCTGTCAAAAAAAGGAGAAGCGGAAAAGGTAAGAGCCAAAGGACTCCTTCCCCTGAAAGAATTACTGGACACCTTTATAGAACTGGAAGGCAAACTCATGCTTTGTTCTCCATGTATAAAAGAAAGAAATATCAGTAAGGAAGAACTGATTGAAGGTTCTGAGCTAATAGCTGCAGGCACTGTCGTAACTGAGGTACTGTCAGCCAGTAATGTTGTCAACTATTAATTTGAGGGTTAAATATTTTATTCCCTTATGTAAACGAAAGAAGAAAAAATGGATCTCGAAGTTGAACAGGATATAGAAACACAGATAAAACAGCTAAAAGCCGAGGTAACCGAACTGAAAGAACGGCTGGCAGAGGTTGAGGATTGTAACCGGGACCAATTGTCAATGGCTGTAGTTTCGGGCGACATGGACCGGATACTGGCAACCATGATCATTGCACTGGCTGCTGCAGCCATGGATACAGAGGTAAAACTATTCTTTTCCTTCTGGTCACTTTCTGCTTTACGCGACCCGAAAAAGAAGGCAAAAGATAAAAATTTCATCTCCAGAATGTTTGGCATGATGCTGCCCACAGGCAAACAAAAGCTCAAACTTTCAAAGCTCAATATGGCTGGTATTGGACCCGCCATGATCAAAACGTTGATGAAAAAACAGGGTGTACTCTCTCTGGAAGACATGTTCAAACAGGCAGGTGAACTGGGCATTGAGATCACAGTATGTGAGATGTCGATGCATCTGATGGGTTTCAAAAAAGAAGAAATAATCGACTATCCCCACCTGCGTTATGCCGGAGCAGCCACCTTTGTTGCGGATGCCAGCGCCAGCAGTGCACAGCTGTTTATCTGACAAAAAAATGATTATCAACAAATTTAAAATTTTAAAAATTATGACAACTGAAGAATTAAAAACTGTAGCAGTAACCAAGACTGTAGACGCCAGAGGAACAGCCTGCCCTGGCCCCCTTTTGGAAGCAAAAAAAGCAATCGGAACAATCACTTCCGGTGATATCATGGAAGTACTTTCTGCCGATGAAGGCACCAAAGTTGATATTCCAAAATGGTGCAACAAGAAGGGCCATGAATATTTGGGCACTATAGAGGAAAGTGGCTATTTTAAAGTATTACTGAAAAAAAATTAAGCAGGATGTTACCAGGTAAAAAAACAGCCAGCATCCTGGTGTTTTCTACTGAAAAGATCTCCGATCCCGCCATCGACATGGCGGGATTACTTAAACTGCATTATCCTCCAACCGTTTATACAATTACTGTTCCCTGTTCAAGCGGTGTTAAACCCAGGTGGATCATGCATGCTTATGAACAGGGCTTCG
>DASQZP010000591.1:0-2690 GCA_035638655.1 Bacteroidales bacterium | reverse complement strand
TGATAACCAGCAATGGTATTTTCAGGATACCGCTGTTGCTGTCGGGATTACCCCGGAATTGGAGATAGGTAATGATCCATGGGTTGTTTACCCTAACCCGCTAATTAATACGCATTTCACAGTTAAAGGGCTGAATGATTTTTCTTCACCTCAGGTCCGAATTTCAATTATATCCTTGCAGGGTAAAGTTATTTTCGCTAAAAAATTTCCTGTTGCAGAAACGATTCAGGTTGATGTGGATGGTATAAAGCCGGGATCCTATATTGTGAGAATACAAACTACAACTATTATTTCCCAGAAGCAAATCAATATTCTGTAATAGATTTACATTTTTGCCTCTTGAAATTCTAATCATGCCGGACGTCATAAGCACAGGTATAGTCTATTTTTTATTGCCGGAGTTTTATGTTATTAAATTATTGTAATTCAGTAATATATTCAAAAAATAATAAAAATCTCCGGTCGTTTATTCATTAATTAGTATTTTATAGTTAACTTTAAGTGTTATTTTTACACGAATAAATTATTTGTTTAATAATTTTGTAATTCAGACTTACGGGTTTTCGCTCCGGGAAATGGAAACAGGTATGTAACATGTTCTGAATTAATACTTTAAGAAAGTATAAACAGAAAGTAAGTGAGATAACACTAATTGCTGACTTAACTATGAATAATAGCCTTAAAGATTTAGTTAAGCTATTTTTATGGCATTGTTTTAGAATCAAACAATGTTCGATACTCCAGGCAGGTAACTTTATTAAGTTACTTCTTGTACTGGTAACCTTCCAGGTTTTTTCAATATCCCTGTACGGGCAAAAAAAGAGCACCCATTTTCAGCATTATACTACACAGGATGGTCTTTTGCAAAATATGGTCGACTGTATCTACCAGGATAGCAGAGGATATATGTGGTTTGGTACCTGGAACGGACTCTGCCGTTTTGATGGTTATACTTTTCAGGGATTTAAAGAAGAAAACATTTCATGCGGGGAATTATCCAACAATTTTGTTCATAGTATTTGTGAGGATACTGCCGGTAATCTGTGGATTGGAACCGATGACGGCTTGAATGTATACGTTTATAATGAAGATCGTTTTTTTCATTATAACGCAGATTCAAAGATTCATCCCTTATATTCCAACCGGGTTCTAAGTGTAATCTCATCAAAACATGGTGAAATCTGGGCAGGTACCAATAAGGGTGCATACAAGTTATTGCTTGGTGGCAATAAGGGACAGCTCGATTCAGTAATATATTACCCACTTGATGAAGGCCAGGATAGTGTTGAAATTATTGTTAACAGTATTCTTGAGTCCAAAGACAATAATATCTGGCTGGGGACTAATAACGGGTTATTCAGAGTTGACCATAACACCGGGAATATCAGTGTACTTAGACACATAACAGGAAAAGGGAACTCCTTACTTCACAATGTAATTCAGGGTCTGTATGAGGATCCCGGTGGAGACATCTGGATAGGAACAGTATATGGTATTTCCAGATTTGATCCGGATAAGAATAATTTTAAAAATTATCAGCATGCTTCTGCTGATCCTAATTCACTGGTACATAATTTTATAATGAGTATTACCCGGGATCGTAACGGAAACCTGATTGTGGGGACACTGGGAGGGATAAGCATTTATGATTCTGTAAATGATGATTTTATCAACTATACCCACAAGCTCAATTCAATCAGTGGGCTGAGCAATGATTTTATTAATTGTGTCTATGCTGATAAAGAAGGAAATACATGGATTGGTACGGAGAGAGGGGGAGCTAACAAATTCAACAGTTCTCATATCTCTTTTGAATATTACGAAAATGAACCCGGGAAAAAAAACAGTCTAAGTCACAATACCATCAATTCAGTCCTGGAGGATGCTAATTACCTTTGGATCGGCACAGCGGGTGGAGGGCTGAATCGTTATAATAAGAAAAATCACAAATTTAAGATATACAAATATAATTCATCGGATCCTAATTCTTTATCAGGTGATTTTATCACTTCTTTAATACGGGATAAATATGGCCGGTTATGGGTGGGTACCTGGGGCACCGGATTGAATTTGCTGACGAATGAGGGAAGGGCTAATGAAAAGTTTGTACATTTTAACCCTGATCCTGCTGATCCCAACAGTCTGGTTGATGCTTTCATTGCCACAATTATAGAGGATAAATCAGGGGATTTATGGATTGGTACAGGAGGGGGACTTAATCGATATTCACTGAAGAACGGAAAATTTTCCGGATTTGATGCACATATTGAAAATCATGAACTCCGGCAAATTGGGTGTCTTGCTTTTGATGCTGATTCGAATCTTTGGATTGGTACACGTAACGGACTTTTTGAAATGCCTTCCCGGACGGGGCATCCGGAGAAAAACTGGACCAATGCTTCGAAAATGGAGTATTATCAGCATAACCCCCGGGATAGTGCTGGTTTAAGTGGTAATTACGTGATTTCCATACTGAAAGATAACAAAGACAATCTATGGATAGGAACTTACGGATTTGGCCTTAATAAAATGGTTAAAGCCGGCAATGATATTTCTTTTGTTCATTATGATCAAAATCAAGGCCTTTCAAATAATATAATATACAGTATACTGGAGGACCCCAATGGTTATCTGTGGCTGACCACCGATCATGGGTTGTCCAGGTTTCAACCAGACAGTGAGATTTTCAG
>DASQZP010000590.1:0-2906 GCA_035638655.1 Bacteroidales bacterium | reverse complement strand
GGGAAAGATCAGAAAAACAGCGAGCGTAAAAAACTACCGATGGAAAATCTAACGCCCAAAACGGCGGAAAAGAATGAATTGGGTCATCGTTAATGATTTTAGTGTACTGTATATTATATGTATGTTATGTCTTCTCTTTTTCCTTATTTGAACGTTTCTGTAATGCCAATTCGTCCAATTATTACGTTCCCAAATTGAGCATTGGTTTAAAGTTTAAGTGAGGCAATAAGTGGGTAATAAAAATATTCCTGTCATTACTGTCCATATAAGGTGAATTCATGGAAACATACTCAGGAACCATAAATTTCATATGTTCCACCATTTTATGCTTTTCCATTCCATTTAATGCCTCCAGAAGAATATTTATTTGTTTATTTATACGATGATAGTCATGTTTAACAACTTTCCCGATCAATATTTTTTCATTATATGTGGGTAGCAGATCTTCCTGGTTGTGTAAAACTTCTTCATATAATTTTTCACCAGGGCGTAAACTGGTAATTTTAATTTTTATATCCACATGTGGCGTATAACCTGAAAGATAAATCATTTTTTCTGCCAAATCGTAAATTTTAATAGATTCACCCATGTCAAATACAAAAATTTCGCCTCCATTACCCATAAAACATGCATCAAGTACCAACTGACACGCTTCTGGAATTGTCATAAAAAAGCGTGTAATTTCGGGGTGTGTAACGGTAACAGGCCCTCCATAGGCAATCTGTTTTTTGAAAAGTGGAACTACCGATCCGTTTGAACCCAAAACATTACCAAAGCGAGTTGTTATAAATTGCGTTTTACACAATGTGTTTTGTGCCAAAGATTGGATATAAATCTCCGCTATTCGTTTGGATGCTCCCATCACATTTGTCGGATTTACAGCTTTATCGGTAGATATCAAAACGAACTTTTCGATACCATATTTAAGCGATAAGTCTGCCAGAATTTTTGTTCCGCCTATGTTCACATGAATCGCTTCACCAGGAAATTCCTCCATAAGAGGGACATGTTTGTATGCTGCCGCGTTTAATACAATGGAAGGTGCGTACTCTTCAAATAATTTCTGCATCTTATATTGATTGGTAACATCGCCAACAACAACTTTAAATTGGGGATTCTCAAATTTTGCCAGAATTTCATTCTGTAAATCATATAAATCAGATTCAGCCTTATCGAGGAGAATTACCTTATAAGCATCAAAAGATACGAGTTGTTTTACAATTTCCGAACCGATAGAACCTGCAGCACCTGCTACCAGTACAACAGAATTTTTAACACCTTCTTTTATCTTGGCATAATCCAGTCGAATAGGATCCCTGCCCAGCAAATCCTCAATTTTTATCTGCTTTATCTCTCCGGCATTCAATTCTCCGTTTATCCATTTATCTATTGCCGGGACTTCCTTAATCATTATTTTTAAGGGTAAACAAAGGTTTACCAACTCCCGTTTCAGCTTCGAAAGTGATTCCTGGTTGTCCTGGGCGATGATTAGTTCGGCAACATTATTTCGCGGAATAATTTTCTCAAATGAGTATTTTACGGAATAAATAGGAATGCCTGCAGTAATCTTATGTTGCAATGCGCCATTATCGTCCATAAACCCGATTATATTAACGCTTCCAGAGCTGTTCATCATCAGTGCGTTCCAGGCAACGTGTCCCATTCTGCCTGCACCGTAAATCATTACCTTTTTTACATCTCTTCCTTTAACAAACAATTCATTATACAATGTTTTAGCCCAATTCCGGGACGCAAGTAATATATTTGAAATCAGAGCAAATTGAATCACGATAACCGAATAGGGAATCATTAAATGAGTGTCCGGATGGTATACCCTTACCAGCAATGTTATGACGCTTAAAGCACTACTGCCGACTATCAGGGACAAAATCATACGGGCCATGTCTTCTGTTGTACTATGCCTTAAAATACCTGAATATGGTTTAAAAAACAGGAAACTAACCAGGAAGACAACAACAACGATAGCCATTTGCGCGAAACTTAAATAACTAGCCGCATCGGTTATATCAAAATTAAACCGAAGGATGTAAGCCAATAAAAATGTGAACCAAACTGCATAAATATCAAAGAGTAGTACCAGCCATCTTGACAAATATGTTTTGAAAAGAAAAGCTTTTAACTTTTTCAACATTTGTTTTGGTTTAGTAAAATTACGGTTGTCTGTTAAAACCAGAATTCTTTATTATTAAATGTTTAATTACCTGATAATCAATCCGTCATTCATTATTTTTTTTTAAAGTAAGTCCCTCTTTTATTTCCAGGAATAAGAAATTTTCAAAATCATTCGATCTTTGCTTTATTAATCAATTTTATTCCTTTCGGATTTTCCTCTAAATACTAATTGTTGATATCATTCATTCAGTGCTTCCTGAGTGCCAATACACAAAAGATAAATATCTATTGAACCTTCTTCGCATTCGCACCGGCGGACAGGAAGTTTAGATTAATTGGATTCGCCCGGTTCTCCCGATTTAATTTCGGAATCAGTTCCCCGGAATTTTGGGTTGAAAAAAAACACTCCATCGTTCTACTCCGGGTCAAATACCATTTATTAAAAAGATCAATTATTCTATCAACTCCGTAATTTACTCTTATTGCCTCCTGCTTTCTTAAATGTTTACTAATCTGATTATTTTAATCATCAAGTTAAGCCAAATCCTAATTTCATAAAATATAAATCGCGCTTATTTTATAGGCTGGAGTTTTATATGTATAAATGAAATTGTAATATTTATGAACGACCTGATTTCTTTGATTAAATGAAAAGGAACTAATACTAAAAGTTATCAATCTAAGATAAACCTTCGGCCCAGCACGACTTGCAAGCTTTAACTATCTGATTCGGGATTTATTAAATTTTAAAAAAATTGGGGGAGTTGTGGATT
>DASQZP010000589.1:0-19731 GCA_035638655.1 Bacteroidales bacterium | reverse complement strand
ATAATCAGAACCATTCAGGACGTATACGAATATGATTTTTCAAACTATGCCCTTACCTCACTTAAAAGGCGGCTTGAAAAAATAATTGAGGACAGCAGTCTGGCCAGTGCCGACAATCTGAACATGCGGCTCCGTGAAGACAAACCCTTTTTTGATGATTTTTTGAAAGATATTTCAGTTGAAACCACAGAAATGTTCCGTGATCCTTCTCTTTGGAGAACTCTCAGGGATGAGACCATCCCCGGATTGATGAACGATAACCTGCGTTTCAGAATATGGATTCCGGTTTGTGTTTCAGGTGATGAACTCTACTCCCTGGCAATTTTATTGAGAGAAATGGATTGTCTCCATAGGGTAGAAATAATTGCATCCAGCTTTTGTGAAAGATGTATAGAAAATATTAAACAGGGTGTATTTTCTGAAAAAAAATACGAAATAAGTGCAGAGAACTACAGGCGTTTTCAGGGAGCTTCAGAATTTGAACAATATGTTAAAATCAACGGGAAAACAGCTGTTAGAGATACTTCTTTACTGGAGAGTACTTCATTTATAAGGCAGAATATAATATTTGACAGTTCCCCGAGAGATGTGAAGCTTATTCTTTTCAGAAACAAAATAATATACTATAATCCAGGCTGGCAGGACAAAGTATTGCAGATCATGCATAAAAGTCTTTCACCAAAAGGTCACCTGATAATCGGCGCAAAAGAAAAAATTAGAGGTAATGCATTAAAAGATTATATAGTAATGAACGAATCGGAAAATATTTTTAAAAAGAAATTTAACTAATTCTCAACATGTATAAGGCAGTAATCATAGGCGGATCAGCCGGCAGCTTTCAGGTAGTGACAAAAATTTTGAATGCATTGCCTACGCACTTCCCCATGCCGGTATTATTATGTTTACACCGGTTGAAGCATGTACGGTCGGGGTTTGTTGAAGCACTTTCAATTAAATCAAGTATACCCGTTATCGAACCGTTCGACAAGGAACAGCTCAAACCAGGGAAAGCTTACCTTGCACCAGCAAACTACCACATGTTCCTGGAATTGGCCAATCGTATTGCATTATCAACAGAAGAACCGGTTAATCATTCAAGACCTTCCATCGATCTTTCATTTGTTACCGCTGCCCATGCCTACAGAAACAAAATTATTGGCATTATACTTTCCGGCGCCAACAGGGACGGAGCATATGGCATAAAGAAGCTGCACGATCTGGGAGGAACAACTATAGTTCAGGACCCCGAAGAATGTGAAGTAAAAACAATGACTGAAGCTTCTTTGAAACTAACCGAGGTAAATTACGTATTCAAAACCGATCAGATAATTGATTTTCTTCTAAAGCTTAAGTGAAAAATATCTTCATATGGATAAGATAAAATATTATAAAACAGTTTCTGTCATTTTGTTGATCTTACTCCTGGCAGTTTCATTCTATCTCGCCGCCGGCATTAAGCAATTGTCCGGAGGTGAATCAACAGGTTTATATGTTGCCCTGGTGGTAATGTTTATCATTGGTCTTCTTCTCTTTGTATTCAATATAAGACTTACATATAATTCTGGTGTAAATGATAATTTTATCAGCGAACAGACCAAAGAAGAACTAAACAGTGCCGCACACAAAATAAATTCAGACAAGGATGTTTCATCTGAAGAAGAAAATATTCTCGATGTTGAAACATACATAAAAAAGATTATTCCGGCCGATGTCTCAACTTTAACAACTGAGAAATTTACCGAAAAAATATTAGCCAATCTCGCCAAAGAATTTGAACTGGTGCAGGGATTATTTTACCTGAAAGAAAATGAGTCCGGTATTTTTAAGATCGCAGGAGAATATGCTTATTACGCAGAAGAAAGGCCCGTTGAATTCAGGGAAGGAGAAACACTTTCCGGACAGGTTGCCAAAAACAAAAAGTTGTTGAATGTACCCAACATACCTGAAAATTATATCACCATACTTTCGGGTCTGGGCAGCAGTTCTCCCCGGTACCTGGTAATTCTTCCGGTAATAGTCGAAGATGAAACAGAAGGCATAATAGAAATGGCTTCTTTTAAGCAATTCGATAGCAATTTACTTGTTCTTTTCGAAAAGTTTACTGAAATAATCGGAGAGCATCTAACAAAAGTTAAAAAGTCGTAGAAATTATCAAATATGGCAGACAATCATAACAATAGACAAAATAGTTCTTCGTCTCAGACAATCAACAATGTACTGATTGGCGTTGCAATTAGTTTAATTTTTCCGTTTGCTGCATGGTTGCTGGATATGCTTGCAAACGAGGATCCTTTTTCATTTAACAGTATTGTCTCCATGCACCATCGCAATCCGGATTTGTACCTGATTGATTTGCTGCCTGTTTTTGTAGGTGTGGTTATCTATCTGTTTTCTGTAAACAGAGAAAAAGAAATCATCAAATTCAGGAACAAAATAAAGGAACGTGATGAACGGATTGACCGGAACGCCATGCTTGCCAAAAGGATTGGTGAAGGAGATTACACCTCTGACATCAGGATGAACGGCGAAGATGACGTGCTTACCCGCAGCCTGCAGATGATGAGAAACAACCTGCTGGAAAATTCAAAAAAAGAAACTGACCAAAACTGGATTGCTGAAGGGAAGGACCTCATCTCAGGAATCCTGCGCATGCATAATAAACTGGAGGACCTTTCCTACAATGTGATTGTTAGCCTGATCAAATACATACAGGCTGTTCAGGGAGCCCTGTATATTTATGATGACGAACAGAATAAGCTTATCAATATAGCCACATACGCTTATAACAGAAAGAAATATGTAAACCAGGAATTTGAAATTGGGCAGGGACTGATTGGCCAGAGTGCTTACGAAATGGATTTCATTTACAGAACTGAGATCCCTGATGATTATGCAACTATCACGTCAGGAATATTAGGTGATAAAAAGCCAGGCAGTTTGTTAATCGTGCCCCTGATTACTGACGAAAAGCTTCAGGGTGTGGTAGAGTTTGCCTCTCTGGAAGATGAAATTCCTGAGCTTACTATTAAGTTCCTTAGAGAACTTGGAGAAATTATTGCCCGTACACTCTTCAATCTTCGTATTAACGAGAAAACAGAAAAGTTGCTTCAGGAATCACAGCAGATGACTGAAGAACTTCAGGAAAATGAGGAGCAGCTTCGTTTGAATGCTGAAGAAATGAGGGCTACCCAGGAAGAGTTACAAAAGTCGAACGAGAAACTGGAAGCCCAGGTACTGGCGGTTGAAAATGCACAGAAAAGGCTGCACTCATTGCTTGAAAATGCATCAGAGATCATTTCAATCTATGATGAGAACATGAAGCTGATCTACGAAAGTCCTTCGGTAACAAGTATTTTGGGCTATACTCCTGAAGAGATGGTTAACGGGAAGGATATGGATCGTTTGACACGCAAAGGAGAGGCTGAGGTGCGGCAAATGTTCCGCGAGCTATTGGCTCACCCTGAGCAGGCAATCACCATCCAGTATACCTATATGAAAAAAGACGGTGAAAAGATCTTTCTTGAAACCACCGGTCGTAACCTGCTTGATGACAAGGCTATCAACGGCATCATTCTGAATTCACAGGATATTACTGAGCGTAAGAGGGCCGAGAAGGAAGAGCGGATGCGCAGCAAGATGCAATCACTTTCCGAAAATTCACTGGATATGATTATCCGGCTGAGTACCACCGGTCAGTTCTTCTATGCCAACCCTGTCGTTGAAGATTATATCGGAAAACAAAATAAGGATATAATCAATAAAACCTACAAAGACATCAAGCTACACGAAGAGTTGCACAAATATTTTGAATCTACCATTAAAGAGATAAAAACCAAACCACATAAAACCAATAAAGAACTTACGCTGCCCCAGAAGCTCGGTGAAAAAGAGATAAATCGCATCATGAGTCTTGATGCTATTCCCGAATTTAATGACGGGGAACTGGAAACCATTCTTTTTGTGGGGCATGATATCACAGAAGCCAAAAGAATCGAGCTGGAAATCCAGGAAAAGAACAGAAAAATCGGAGACAGTATCAATTATGCCGAACGAATTCAAACCAGTATTTTACCAGACAACAAACTAATAAGGGAAGTGCTTCCGAAGTCATTTATTTTTTACAAGCCAAGAGACGTAGTTAGTGGAGATTTTCCCTGGTTTTTCCAGAAAGAGGAGTACATTTACATCGCAGCTGTTGATTGTACGGGTCATGGTGTTCCCGGAGCATTGCTCTCTTTTATCGGATATTTTATACTGAACAATGTGGTAGACCATGATAAAAATTATACAGCGGCGGAAATTTGTAACCAGCTGCATGCAGGGGTCCGGAGTACATTGAAACAAGATCGCGATGATGCCAATGCCCGCGACGGGATGGACATTGCCCTGTGTAAGATAAATCTTAAAAAGAAAGAAGTACAGTATGCCGGTGCTCACCGTCCGCTTTATCTCATGAGAAAAGGGGAATTGAACGAGTTCAAAGGCGACCGTAAAGCTATAGGTGGAATACCTCTGGGTAAAAAACCTGAGAAAGATTTCACCAATCATGTTATTAATATGCTGAAAGGCGATAAGATATTCTTTTTCTCCGACGGACTGCCGGATCAATTGGGCGGCCCTGAACTGAAAAAATATTCTCCCCGGAGGATCAGAGAATCCATCACAGGAAATCCTTCCTTCAGCATGCAGGAATATTATAACTATTTTGCAGAAGATTTTGATAACTGGAAAGGAAATCACAAGCAAATTGATGATGTATTATTAATAGGAATTGAATTTTAAATTATTATAATTTTTTTTACTTAATCACTCTAATTATGGATGACAAAAAGAATGTAAGAGGCTTCCTGGAGTTTGTCTATGAATTCTATAAGTCGATGAAAGCGCATGAAATCACACTGGTTTATGAGGGGGAGATCACCCATCAGATTACCAAAGCATTCACCTCTCTTACTGAATCAAACATGGCCAAAGAAGATGAGTCAGGTTCTGTTCAGCGTAAGGTTTTTCATGTAATGGTCGAATGTTTGCAGAATATCAGCAAGCATGCAGATGAATTCTCTTCAAACGATTATCTTTTTGCTGGCCGTGGTATTTTCCTGGTTAGTAAGGGGGATAATGAATATAGCGTAACAACCGGAAATGCGGTAGATAATTCACGTATTGATGAATTAAAGGAAATGCTGGAAAATATTAACAGCCTGGATAAAGAAGGCCTTAACCAGCTCTATAAAAAACAAATGAAAGAGGGAAGACTTTCTGAAAAAGGAGGTGCAGGACTTGGTTTTATTGATATAAAAAGAAAAACAGGCAAAAAACTGGAATATCATTTCCTCCCGATTGCCACTGATACCTCATTTTTCCTCTTAACTTCAACTATATCCAGAAACTTATAATCTTTAAAAAACACTTATGGAAACTATCAAAATTGCAGGAACTGAAGATACTCCCAATGTTATTCTTGACGCGGCGAACGACATAATGGAGATTTCAGGCAGATCGCTTCCGGAAGATGTGGCTAGTTTTTACGAACCTGTGCTGAACTGGCTGGACGAATATGCCAAAAGCCCAAATCCCAAAACCGTTTTTAATTTCAAACTGGTATATTTTAATACTGCTTCTTCCAAGCTTTTACTCGATATTCTCATGAAACTTGAAGAACTTCATGAAAACGGCGCTGAGGTGCTTATTAAATGGCACTATCCGGAGGATGATGAAGACATGGCCGAAGCTGGTGAAGAATATGCAGACATTGTGGATATCCCTTTTGAGAAGGTAAGTCATGCTGATTAAGCCTCTGTAAATTATGCTGCCTGAATAGAGCATACCCGGAAAATCCAAACATTTAAAATATGAGTGAAGAAATATTAAAAGCCCTGATGCAACTGTTTGCCATTATTGCCAAACAGGATGAGGGAGTTGAATCCAATGAAAAAGAGTATGTCAGGAATTTCTTAACTCAGCAACTAAGTGAGGAGGCCGTAGAGGAATACTACGCCCTGTTTGAGGAACATGCAGGGCTGGCGGATACAGGTGATGCAGATCAGGAAGAAGCAAAGAAGAACAAACTTACTTCTGTAAGGGATTCAGTGCGTATACTGGGATTGTGTAAAAAAATTAACAAGACACTGACACAAAACCAGAAAGTAGTTGCACTGGTAAGGTTGTTTGAACTGGTGAATGCTGACCGGAAATTTTCCGATCAGCGGATGGCCATTATCAATACAGTGGCGGAGGTCTTCAAAGTATCAAAAGAAGAATTCACCAGCATTGAATCATTTGTAATTAAAAATGAGCCTGCAGAACTCAGCGATCCAAACCTTCTGATCATTAGCGATGGCAAGGAATCGTTTGGTGCCTGCAAACATATTCAGACTGAAAAACTTGACACCAATATATTCATTCTTCGCATTCCCAGTGTTGAGTTATATTTTCTCAAGTATACAGGCGAAGAAGATCTGTTTTTGAACGGACTTGCGGTCAATAACAAGAGGATATACCTGTTTGCCAATGGAAGCGCGGTTAAACTGCCTAAAGGCAAACCTGTTTATTACAGCGATGTAGCTGCTCACTTCCTTGCAGATACATCATCAAGCAAGATTTCTTACCAGGTTAGCGATGTTGAATATAAATTCCCGAACGCAAACATCGGATTACGTAATATCTCTTTCTCCGAGGGGCAGGGAAAACTCATCGGAATCATGGGAGCCAGTGGTGCAGGTAAAACCACACTGCTCAATGTTCTTTGTGGCATTGAAAAGCCCTCTAAAGGAGAGGTGATCATCAATGGAGTAAACCTGCATAAGGAACCCGAAAAACTGGAAGGGGTTATTGGACTCATCCCGCAGGATGACCTGCTTATTGAAGAACTTACTGTTTTTGAAAATCTGTATTACAACGCCCGGCTTTGTTTTAAAGATAAATCAGATGCCGAACTGGTTGGACTGGTTGACAAAACACTCTCCAGCCTGGGTTTACTCGACCGGAAAGATCTTAAGGTGGGTTCACCCATGAACAAAACTATTTCAGGTGGACAACGGAAAAGGCTGAACATCGCGCTTGAGCTCATCCGTGAACCTTCAATCCTTTTTGTTGATGAACCTACGTCCGGACTTTCATCCCGCGACTCGGAAAATGTGATGGACCTCCTGCGTGAGCTTACCCTCAAGGGGAAACTTATCTTTGTGGTTATTCATCAACCTTCATCCGAAATTTATAAAATGTTCGACAAGATGGTCATCCTGGATACCGGTGGCTATCTGATCTACTATGGCAACCCCGTGGAAGCGGTCATGTATTTCAAGAAAAGTGACCAGCAAATCAACAGCGAGGTGGGAGAATGTCCAACCTGTGGAAATGTGAATCCCGAACTGATATTCAATATTATTGAAGCCCGGGTTGTGGATGAATTTGGTAATTATACCGATGCCCGCAAAGTCAGTCCGCCACGCTGGGAAGAACATTACCATGAAAATATTTCTCCTGAAAAAGTATCCACCATTAAGGAAGAACCACCTAAGACACTGAATATCCCGCACTGGTTCAGTCAGTTCAAGATATATACCCTGCGTGATTTCTTCTCCAAGATAAGCAACAAGCAGTACATTGCACTAAACCTCCTGGAGGCACCCCTGCTGGCATTCATTCTTGCCTATATTATCCGGTATATTGCCGACCCTAATTCCAATATTTATATTTTCAGGGAAAACGAAAATATACCGATTTATATATTCATGAGTTTGATCGTGGCATTGTTCCTGGGCCTCACAGTCAGCGCCGAAGAAATTTTCCGCGACCGGAAAATACTCAAGCGTGAAGGATTTTTGAATTTAAGCCGGTCGAGTTACCTGGCTTCTAAAATATTAATTCTTTTTACCATCTCCGCCATTCAGGCCATTACCTTTGTTCTGATTGGCAACACACTGCTGGGCATCAGCGGCATGACACTTTACTACTGGTTTGCGCTGTTTACAACGGCTGCATTTGCCAATATGCTGGGACTGAACGTATCAGCCAGTTTTAATTCGGCCGTCACCATTTATATTCTCATTCCGTTGCTGATGATCCCCATGATGATCCTCAGCGGGGCCATGTTTAGTTTTGATAAACTGAACCGGTCGGTGGGAAGCGTGGATAAAGTTCCGTTAATTGCCGACCTGATGGTAACCAAATGGTCCTATGAAGCAATCATGGTGCACCAGTTTAAAGACAATGATTTTGAACAATATTTCTATGATATTGAAAAAAGAGAAAGCGCTGCCGATTTCAAACAGGTGTATTACATTCCGGAGCTAATAAAAAGAGTAAATGCCAGCATTGATGAACTGGATATTGACGGTAAAATTTCAAAAACAGCGGATAATCTGCCTTTATTAAAGAACGAAGTATCCAGACAGCTGGAAGAGGTACCTGAAATTAAATTTGACGGCCTGCAACAAATTAACCTGAAAGATTTCGACATCCCATCTGCTATGCAACTCAGGGAATACCTCGAAAAACTCAAAAGTTACTATTCTAAACAATTTGCTATTGCGAACCGGGAAAAGCAAAACAAGATTAACTATCTGACATCAAAATACCCGGAACTCTATACGAATAAACGCAACGCTTACCAGAATGAAAGTTTGTCAGATATTGTTAAGAAAGTGTTTGAGAAGAATAAAATTCTGGAATATCAGCACCATTTAATTCAGCAGATTGATCCAATATATGAAGATCCTGTTGTTAGCAGTAAATGGAATTTTCGAACGCACTTTTACGCTCCCAGAAAACATTTTATGGGTTATTATTTTGACACTTTCTGGTTTAACATGAGCATAATCTGGATATTTACAATAATATTGTATGTAACACTTTACTATGAACTACTAAAGAAAAGTTTAAATCTCTTTGACAGGATTAACCTGAGAAAAAAGAAGGAATAAAATATTTTTGATATTTTTATAATAGTATCTTAATAGCTAAATTTGCCGTTAACAATCTCAAATATCGATTATCATGTATAAGAAGATTATATTTTTAATTGTCCCTGTAATGCTTTTAGTGTTTGGATGCCGGTCGGGCAACAAAGGTAGCAATGCCGATGCCGATTTTGATGTCCCCGATTCAGTAGTTACCGAAGGAGAACTGGAAGTATCAGATGAAGCGATGTCCAATATAGTACAGAATATTTCCTCCCCCGTTGAAATGGCTGCACTTATTAAAGCCCTGGGTGTACCCTTTTCAAACCGCTACCTGGCTTCGACAGATGAGGTTGATAATTATAACACAAACTTTAAGCAAGCTTTGTCTTTGGGTATTTATGGGGCAGACTTGGGTTATCTGAATATGTATAACAAAACTACCACCGTTATTGACTATTTGTCGTCAATTAAGAAATTATCTGATGCCCTGAAAGTGGGACAGTTCTTTGATTTCACCACCCTTAAAAGGCTTGCTACCAACAATACCAACCTTGATTCACTGATGTATATTTCTGTCCATAGCTTTAACCAGATGGACAAATACCTGCGGGAGAACAACCGGAGCAGCCTGAGTACATTGATAGTTGCCGGTGTATGGATTGAAGGTCTTTACCTGGCTACACAGGTAGCTAAAGATGCTCCCAGTCATGACCTGGCAGAAAGAATAGGAGAACAAAAGATTATTCTGAATGACCTGATGATCATTCTGAATAATTACAACAGAGATCCTCAGTTTGCTAAACTTATCGGGAAATTCCAGACTATTAAAGATCTTTACAATGACGTAAAGATAACATATACCAAAGGAGAACCGGAAGCAGTTGAAAAAGACGGCATGCTGATGATTATCCAGAATGATAAAAGTATTGTACACATTACTGATGAGCAATTAAAGGCAATTATTCAACAAACAGAAAAAATACGTAATGAACTGCTTGAGATCTGATATTCGGCATTTCTGTTAATATTTCGGTGAACTTTGGTTTCCCTGTTTAAAAAAAAATTGTGGATAAACGAAACTTTTCTTTATAATTAACCATAAAATTAACTTTATAAGGAATCAAACAGGATCAAAAAACTTAAAATGCGGAACCGATACTCAACCGACAAAATCCTATCACGAATGAAAAGAAATATATTTTTCATATTTGTCATCTCTCTCTTTGCTT
The DNA here is from genome assembly GCA_035638655.1 of Bacteroidales bacterium. GTDB lineage: Bacteria > Bacteroidota > Bacteroidia > Bacteroidales > DASQZP01 > DASQZP01. The sequence continues at coordinate 9,599 of DASQZP010000589.1, read as the reverse complement.
TAAGTGCCTCCCTTCAGGCACAATCTACTTCACAGCTGGTGGATCTTTGTGCCGCCAGTGCAGGTGATGATGCCACCTATCTTAAAGATTTTGTTGTAGAACTGGAGGCAGCAAAACCTGATGAAAAACCTCCTGTGGCCAAATTTTCAATGGTATTAAGCAAGAGTACGCTGTACAGGTTTACAATCTGTAATTCTGATGCATCAGCCGGTAAAGGAGTAATACAGTTATTTGATGAGAATCGCCTGTTGGGTAGTTCTTTCAATGCTGCCACCGGACAGGAATACAAATCATTCAATTTCCAGTGTAATAAAACCGGGGTTTACCACGTGTTTATATCATTCCAGGAAGGAAAGGCAGGATCGGCGGTTGGTATCCTTTCATTTATTAAAAAGCTCTGACGAAATTTATTGTAAGACTTACTATAAATGCACCTGAAAGGGTGCATTTTTTGTTTTATTATGCATAAATGTTATTCACTATGATCAGTATCAGCAAAATAATAAACAAAGCCTCAGGTAACCATTTGGATTTTGCAAAAACAAAATAATGACTTAACACAAAGGATAACGGGATAGCCAGGATGTAAATAAGTTCAATAGAAGTAGAGGGTACCAGCAGATAAATTGCGGGAGTACTCAAAAATAACCAGAAAAAAAGCATGAATGTCTTCCTTGCCTGTATCTTTTTTGTCGGAAAATGCCTGACCATATATTCGCTGACCACTACAATCAGAAAAAACAGGTAAATAAGAAAGATGGTATAAGGTTTTTTGAAAGAGAAGGCTGTATGATCAGGGAGTATATTGGTTGTAACTCTTTGCAGACTTTCTGAGAAACTTACATCATTCAGATAGAAAAAACTGAAAAGGAACAAATAAGGGATGATGACTCCAAGAATGGTGAATACCCATTCCCGCCAGTAGAAAGGCCGCAACATTATCAGCGCTACCCAGAGGATAAAGACAAAAAAGATCAGATTGGCATAAAACAAGCTTCCAACCCCCAGCAGCAATGCAGCTTCAAAATATCTGTAAGACAGCCCTTCCTGTTTATAGCTTTCCAGAATACGATCTATGGCAAGTAGTAGAAAAAGGGCTCCGAAAATTACAGGATTCAGTCTGTTTAATCCCACAATACTGGAGGAAAGCAGAATATAAAATAAGGCCGGAAGATTTGTTCTTTCAGTAATGATAATATATCTCGTATTGAGGCGAACCAGCAAGAAACCTGTCAGGATTACAAAAATAAAAGCAAAGAGAACCCTGAAATAATGGTTATGCCAGAGTACCATGGTAAGAAGGTGATAAAGCGGCATTGGATCCGAATCAAAAGGGAAACCGCGTTGAATACCGGCATTAAAAAACGGACGAATCCAGGCCAGCATCCCGGTAATAATAATCAGAACAATGGTTGCAGGTTGTTTACTCTTGTATAACCGGAGGATCATGAGATCTTTCGTTTTAATTGCGGATAATTTTTTACCGGATCAAAGATCAAAACCAATATCCGTTCTGAAATATTTTCCTTTGAAATCGATCCGGGAAGTATATTTGTAACAGATATCGAGTGCTTCTTTTTTGTCATTGCCCAGCGCACTGATTGATAATACCCGCCCGCCATTTGTCAATATATCTCCATTTTCCCCCCTCGTACCGGCATGAAAAATAAAGGCCTCGTCTGTGATGTCCGGGCGCAGGTCGATAGGATAACCCTTTTGATAACTATCGGGATAACCACCTGAAACCATCATAACTGTTGTACAGGTACGATCATCAGTTTCAAGCTCAACTTCATTCAGTTTTTTACCTTCAAGTTTCAGGAAGAGTTCCAGCAGGTCGGTCCGGATTCTGGGCAGTACAACTTCTGTTTCAGGGTCTCCCAGCCTTACGTTGTATTCAATCACATAAGGCTCACCGTTCACATTCATCAGGCCGAAGAAAATAAATCCCTGGTACTGAATATTATCCTCTTGTAATCCACTAATGGTTGGTTTAATAACCCGTTCCTCCACCTTTTGCATAAATGCCTCATCGGCAAAAGGAACCGGAGAGACAGCGCCCATACCTCCGGTATTCGGACCGGTATCACCTTCCCCTATTCGCTTGTAATCTTTTGCTTCCGGCAGAATCTTATAATTTTTCCCGTCTGTTAACACAAATACCGAAAGCTCAATACCCTTAAGATGCTGCTCAATGACTATTCTGTTCCCGGCCTGTCCGAATTTACCGTTCAGCATCTTGTTCATGCCGATTTCAGCATCAACAATTGAATCGAGGATCAGCACTCCTTTGCCTGCTGCCAGTCCGTCAGCTTTGATCACATAGGGCGGTTGTTGCATGGCCAGGTAACGTTTTGCCTGTGCAAGGGTTTGTTTGGTAAAACTTTTATAAGCAGCCGTAGGTATATTGTATTTCTGCATAAATTTTTTGGCGAAATCCTTACTCCCCTCAAGCTGTGCTCCTTCTTTTGAGGGCCCCACAACCAGTATATGCTTCAGGTTACTGTCTGATGCGAAATGATCAAAAATACCCTTAACCAGGGGATCTTCGGGTCCAACAATCACCATTTCAACTTGATTTTCAAGAGAAAATTTGCCGATCGCTTCAAAATCATTTACTCCAAGGGAAATATTTTCACCACAGGTTTGGGTACCGGCATTGCCCGGGGCAATGTATAATTTCCCCAGCAACGGACTCTGTGACATTTTCCAGGCCAGGGCATGCTCTCTCCCTCCGGAGCCGATCAGCATTACATTTATTTTCTCTTTTTCCATCTGATATTGAATTATTTGTTCTCCCGATAAAATGGTTCGTTAACCATTGCTTCCAACAGGTATCAAAAACTCATTATCCGGGAAAACAAAAATAAGCAAATGACTGTAAAAGACAATACGCGTGTTTTATTAAAAGAAAAACCCGGGAGAATTATCATCCCGGGTAACTGGACTTATCAATGCGCTAACATTATCAACGACTGCCGGGTTCAGGAGCAGCCTTTGTTCACAGCCCGTCAAATAAAAGAAAGTGGTTTGATAAAAACCTTTTGTAATTCCTGGATTTTATGTAGTATTTCTTTTTTAGATTTTCCGGTAAGTGTATGCAATTGGGCCAATAATTCATCCTCGCTCCCCTCCTTATAATTAAGTTCTTCATCCCTGAGGGAAGGATAAATCTGCTTTATCTTTGCTTTTAAAATATACCAGTTATAGATTGGTTCCATTTTGCTTTTCGTGTTTAAATGTTATTTTCCCACATACTAGTAATATAAAATATATGCCAGAAATATCCGGAGACACGGTTTTTGGGGATTTAATTAACAATATAATGTTAGGAGGTTGAATTCCTTTAGGTTACAATTTATATTTTGTTATACTAACCAGAATTACAAACTACCTGGCCGCCGGATAGCGCGATTTATATCTACATTTTTTTGTTCTGGCTGGGGAAATTCTACACATGACGGAATCAACAGGTTTAATTTTTTTTGGAAAGCCATTATTAATCTTTACGGAGAAATCTTTAGGGTTATTGTAAAAAGAGTCAGTCAATAATGGCAGGCAAATAACTTTTTAACCACATATTTTCTTTGCAGAAACAAAGAATTCCTATATTGTAATCAGGTTAAATATGCACCTCAGTTGCTTAAAAAAAGATATTTTTCACATTTACGGGTTAAACATGAATATCAGAAAAGAGAATCAGGCTTATATGTTTGCCTCATTAACCATTTTGTTTTGGTCAACTGTGGCAACAGCCTTCAAAATCGCGCTCAACTATCTCGACTATATAGAACTGCTTCTTTTTGCTTCATTGACATCAGTAGTAATACTGGGCATTATACTGGTTTCACAGGGAAGGCTGCAACTTATATTTCATCAGAAAGTCAAACAATATTTATTTTCGGCGCTGCTGGGCTTTTTGAATCCTTTTCTTTATTACCTGGTGTTGTTCAAGGCTTATTCACTTCTTCCCGCACAGGTAGCGCAACCTTTGAATATGATATGGCCGATAGTGCTGGTTTTTCTGGCAATCCCGTTTCTGAAACAAAAACCCGGAATAAAAAGTTTTGTTGCTCTTTTCATCAGTTTTGGCGGTGTTTTCTTAATCTCTTCACAGGGAAATCTTTCCGGCTACCATATTGACGAACCACTGGGTGTTGCACTGGCTGCCGGAAGTTCTATTATCTGGTCGTTTTTCTGGATACTGAATGTACGGGATAAACGGGATGAAGTAGTGAAACTTTTTTTGAATTTTTTGTTTGCGATGATATTTATCCTGCTTCTGTATGTACTTCGGGGAAATTACAGGACCATTCCCGTAAAGGGTTTCACTGCGGCCCTCTATGTGGGTGCCTTTGAGATGGGATTCAGCTTCGTCTTCTGGCTGAAGGCACTTCAACTGGCCAGGTCGACCGATGTCATCAGCAACATGGTTTATCTCTCCCCTTTTATTTCTCTGATTTTTATCCATTTTATTCTTGGAGAACAAATCTATATCACCACAATTGCCGGACTGGTGCTCATTGTATTCGGTATAATACTGCAAAAATTACGATTGACCGGCGTTATAAAAAAGCCTGGAGAGAAGCCTTCAGAAATATTAAAATAACGACTCTTTTTTGGATCAATAAATCTGTTTGCGGGAATGTCGGCGTCACTATTTGCCTGATTGCAAAAAACCTTGTACATAGTGATCTCTGTCTTTGAATTTTTTAGTAACTTGTGAATAAATCATGATTATTATCAAATTACTCTAAAAAACTCATACTATAAAATCAAATAACTATGTCAAAACGAATGATCACTGTAACAGAACTGGCCAATGAGCTGCAGGAAAGGCTGGAACGCAACAAATCTGTTGATTGCTGCAAGAGTGAATTGCTAAACCTGGCTTCGCTGGCCAAAGCCAAAATGGGGTCGGAACTTATTGAGGTAGATTGGAAAGAAGGATAATACGAGCCTTTCAGCATCACCTGTTCAGAAAACAGAAAACTTACTGTCAGGCAAAACGAGACGACAGTAAGTCTTTTTATGTTCTTTATTCAGGTAAAGAACCTCCGGTGAAGGTGAGTTTGTAAATGATCCTGAGGTTATTAAAGTCCGGACATAAAAGCTTTGATAATCTCTTCTGACCGTTCTTTTTCTTCTACAAATCCCATATGCCCTGAATTTTCAAGAATTTCAATTCGGGCATTGGTTAACTCACTAATAAAAGGCTCAATATTTTCAAAAGCAATATACTTGTCTTTTTTACCAAGCAGGTACAAAAAAGGAACTTCCGGATTTTTCACCAGTTGTGTACGATCGGGCCGGGCTTTCATTCCTTCCAGCACAGCAATAATGCCCTCTTCAGGCGTTCCTCTTGCTATTTCTTTTGCCGTTTCCACTTTATCTGCCAGTCTTTCCAGGTTATCATCGGCAAACATTTTCGGGATATTGGTATTGAAGATCAGATTTTTCTTACCTTCTCTTACCAGCTGTATCTCCCGGTCCCTGTTTTTCTTCTTCTCATCAGTATCCGGAAAGGGGGCTGAGTGGAACAAACCAAAACCAAGCAATGCTTCCGGGTACCTGTCAGCAAAGGCGAGAGTGGCATACCCGCCCATAGAATGACCAATTACAACCGCTTTTGTGATACCGGCAGATTCCATTACATATTTTACAACCTCGGCCATATAATCCATCGAACTAACAGTACCTGGCACACCAGTTTCCCCGTGCCCTGGAAGATCCGGGGTAATAATCCTGTATTCCGATGCGAGGGAGGCAGCAAAATTATCCCAACTGTTTAGTGATTCCAGGTAACCGTGCAGAAGTACCAGCGGTGTCCCGCTGCCCTGGTCTTTGTACCGCACGGGATGTCCGTTATATTGTATGTTGTGTTCCATGGTCAGTTAAGTTTTAATAAAAATAAAATGATTGTCTTAATAATTACCTGAAAAAAGCCATTGATTTTCTTCATTTGCCCCGCCCCTAAAGGGTGTGAAGAAAATCAATTTGCTCCCTGCCAGTAAAGCTTTCGGCAGGCAGGCCTTTAGAAACAAGTAAAAAGTCATTTCAATAATATAACAGGTTTCTCAACTAAAATGTTTGTCACCTGCCTTCATCCGGATTCATGTTTGTTTTGCAGTACTCATAATCGCTTCAATATCTTCTGGTTCAATAGGTATATCAGCCATCAGGTCAACGGGTTTTCCTTCTGTTATGAGAATGTCATTTTCAATCCTGATGCCGATTCCTTCCTCAGCAATATAAATACCAGGTTCACAGCTAAGCACCATACCCGGTTCCAGCACAGTTTGTTTGTCTCCCACATCATGTACATCCAGTCCGATGAAATGTGAAGTACCATGCATATAATATTTGAAATACAAAGGATTTTGTGCTTCCTGCTTTTCAAGGTCTTCTTTGGAGTACAAACCAAGCCTGATATGCTCCTCCTCCCATTTCCGGCAAACTTTTGAATGGATCTCCGTGATGGTTGTACCGGGTAGCATTAAATCCCTGGCGAAATAAAACACCCGCAAGGTGGCTTCGTATAATGCCTGTTGTCTTTCTGAAAATTTGCCGTTTACCGGGAATGTACGCGAACAATCTGCTGCATAATTGGCATACTCAGCCCCAAAATCCATTAAGAGCAGGTCGCCGTCCTGCAGAGTGGCATCATTGGCAATGTAGTGTAATGCGCAGGCGTTTGCACCGGTAGCTACAATCGGGGCATAGGCATGACCTGCCGCACCCTTTCTGATAAATTCGTAAGTAAGTTCAGCCTCCACCTCGTACTCTTTCATTCCTGCTTTGGTTACAGACAATACTTTTCTAAATGCATTATCTGTAATCTTACAGGCTGTTTTTAGCAGCTGAAGCTCCTCAGGTTCCTTGTTCAGTCGCAATTTTTTCAAAAGTGGCGCCAACCGCTGATATTTATGCAGTGGATGCTGTTGTTTCAATGATTGTAGAAAACGTGTATCTCTTGATTCAACCTCAGGAAAAAATTTAAGATATTCGTTCTGATTGATAAATACCTTATCAAACTGCAGCATCATCTCGCGAAGTATGGCTTCCATTTCATCAAGCCACCGAACATTTCTGACTCCCGAAATATTCTTTGCTTCTTCTCGGGTAAGTTTATGTCCGTGCCAGATCTCCAGGGTGGCATCAGCCTTCAGTATAAATAATACCTCCCGGTATTTTGGATCAATATGTTGGGGACATAAAACCAGTACCGTTTTTTCCTGGTCAATCCCGGTGAGGTAAAATAGATCGGATTGCTGCCTGTACGGATGATACTGATCTCCGTTTCTTGGCATTTCATCATTTGAATTAACGATAGCTATACTATTGTCAGATAATTGCTTAACAAGCTTTTCCCTGTTTGTAATGAATAATTTTTGATCAATTCTATTATATCTCATAGCTTAGACTTATTTTAAATTGCTCGATTTTATTATTTTTGACTGGTATTTAATCCGAATGAAGATAAATTTGTGAGCAGTAAGGTTCTTTTCGTAAAAGTCATCACACGCAATATAATTAACTTATTTTAAAATCACATCTATGAGTAATGTTTTTAGTTCTTCGCTGGGAAAGAAGTTGATCATGTCCCTTGCAGGATTATTTCTTATTCTCTTTCTGCTGGTACATCTCGGGATCAACTCACTGTTGATTTTATCCTCCTCCACTGAACCATTCAATGTGGCTGCCAACTTTATGGCAACAAATATTGTGATCAAAGTGTTCGAAGTGGTTTTGTTCGGAGGATTGTTGTTACACATCATATATGGTTTGATCCTCCAGATACAAAACTGGATGGCAAGAGGCAGCACTGGTTATAAAAAGACCAATTATTCGCAAACCTCTTTTTTCTCCAAATATATGATCCATACAGCAGCCATCATTTTTATTTTTCTGATCATCCACCTGATGGATTTTTATTTTGTCTCCAAGCTGGGGCATAGTGCCGGAGAAATCACCCTTTCCAACGGTGTAACTGTTCATGATCTGGGCAGCCTGGTGATTGCAAAATTTCATATAGGTCTTTATGTAATTGGCTATATTATTGCATTTCTTATACTAGGCTTTCACCTACACCACGGCTTCCAGTCAGCCTTTCAAACCCTCGGTATGAACCACAATACCTATACGCCGGTAATAAAAGGTATTGGTGTTATATACAGCATCTTTGTTACTGCCGGTTTCATCATCATCCCCTTAGTTATTTATTACAGTTAATCAGGAAGATTCAAAGATATTTGATATGAGTACAATAGATTCCAAAATACCAGAAGGTCCCGTTGCGGAAAAATGGACAAATTTTAAAGCGCATCAGCGATTGGTAAACCCCGCCAATAAGCGCAAACTTGATATTATTGTAGTAGGAACCGGATTGGCCGGTGCTTCGGCCGCTGCCAGTATGGGAGAAATGGGGTTCAACGTTAAATCATTCTGTTACCAGGACAGTCCGCGCCGGGCACACAGTATTGCTGCCCAGGGCGGGATAAATGCTGCCAAGAACTATCCAAATGATGGTGATACTGTATATCGCTTGTTTTATGATACCATAAAAGGTGGCGATTACCGTGCCCGGGAAGCCAATGTATACCGCCTGGCCGAAGTAAGTAACAGTATCATCGACCAGTGCGTGGCCCAGGGAGTGCCTTTTGCCCGCGAATATGGCGGATTGCTTGCCAACCGTTCCTTTGGAGGGGCACTGGTTTCCAGAACTTTTTATGCCCGCGGACAAACCGGACAGCAGTTGCTGCTGGGTGCCTACAGCGCCCTGATGAGACAGGTGGATGCCGGTAAGGTAACCATGTTTCCCCGCCATGAGATGCTCGATGTAGTGGTTATTGATGGTAAAGCCCGTGGGATCATTACCCGCAACCTGGTAACCGGAAAAATTGAGCGGCATTTTGCCCATGCAGTGGTTATTGCCTCCGGCGGATACGGCAATGCCTTCTTCCTTTCTACCAATGCCATGGGTTCCAACGGAAGTGCTGCCTGGCAGATATACAAGAAAGGAGCCTATTTCGCCAATCCGTCTTACGTACAGATCCACCCGACCTGTATCCCGGTTCACGGTCATTTTCAGTCAAAACTCACCCTGATGAGTGAAAGTCTGCGTAACGACGGACGAATATGGGTGCCAAAGAAAAAAGAAGACGCCGAAGCCATACGGGAAGGCAAACTGAAACCTACTGACCTCTCAGAAGAAGAACGCGACTATTATCTGGAGCGCCGCTACCCTGCTTTTGGTAACCTGGTACCGCGCGATGTAGCCTCCCGTGCTGCCAAAGAACGCTGCGATGCCGGTTACGGAGTTGGTACAGGCCTTGCTGTTTACCTTGATTTTTCAGAAGCAATTGGCCGGTTAGGTAAAGAGGTGGTTGAGCAGCGGTATGGCAACCTGTTTCAGATGTATGAAAAAATCACCGACGACAATCCGTATGAAACGCCCATGATGATCTATCCTGCCATTCACTATACGATGGGCGGCACCTGGGTAAATTACGAATTAATGACTTCCATCGACGGACTATTCTCCATCGGGGAGTCAAATTTCAGCGACCACGGGGCCAACCGGCTTGGCGCCTCAGCAT
>DASQZP010000588.1:0-2524 GCA_035638655.1 Bacteroidales bacterium | reverse complement strand
TCCTCTTAACATATATTTCCGGGATTTCTCCAGGTATAATTCAATATAATAACAGCAATACTGCCCAATTGGTACTGTACGGATTTTATTACCTTTGCCTTTTATTGTGACTACCTGTTCTTTCAGATTGACATTAGTAGTTTGTAACTCACATAATTCTGACGTGCGAATTCCACAACCATAAAATAACTCGATAATCGCCCTGTTCCTGATGCTTATTGGATCAACTGGTTTTATACTATCTACCAGGGCAAGCGCTTCTTCTTCGGTCAGAATATTCCTGGTAAGCCGTTGTTCCATCTTAGCAAAGACAATATCTCTTGTAGGGTCTCTTAAAATGTAATCTTTTTTCAGCAAGAAATTAAACAATTGGCGGATAGGAATCAACAGGCCATTGTAGGTGGTATTGGAATATTGCTTCCCCTTTCTTGTTTTATAGCTTTTCAAATAACTCTGGTAATCGTAGATTACCTGCTTTGTGATCTGTTCCACGGATTTTATCCGTGGATAATGTTTGGAGATGAAGAAAAAGAATCTTTTTGAACATCGAATATAAGAATCAATTGTTCTTTTAGAATACCCCTTCATCTCCAAATAATCTTGAAACAAATTCAAATACATGACATAATTCATTATTTGATCTCTCCTTTCTTGAATTTTAAATTATTACTTGGATGTTTGGTTATTATCTCCTTTTTTAAATGCTTTGATCTTTCTTTAAATAAATTTGTGTTGTTTTCAACTCATAATGCTTTAATGATTTACTGATATACATGCATACCATTCCGGTGCAGCGTAGTGGTTGAAGTACCTCGCAGACTGTATAACCGGAATGGTTCAATATTACTTTAGACTAACGTCCACCTGATGATATACCGTAGACTGGCGTATGTCATCTGTTTACCTGTTTTGTGATCGCTCAATAAACAGGATATCTGCCATAAAATCAATATCAATAAGTTTCAGATTGTAGATTTCTCTTGGTCGTAATGCAGAGGAGAAAATTAATTCTAAAATTACTTTCCCTTTGAAGCACATATGATCTTTGATTTTTATTTTTTCCAGGATATTGGTTATTTCCTGCTCTGTGAATTTTGGATGTGATGTATAGATGCATTTTGGCCTTTCATAATTTTTCAGGGGAGAGATAAAGATAATCCTTTTTTCTTCCAGAAAATTAAAATACTGTATCACCTGGGAAACTGTTTGATAATACCCCCCGGCTATTCAAACCGTTTTGGATTAAAGCAAAATATTTTTCAATAGCCGGGAGTTTAGCATCTTTTACATGATTGATACCCTGGGAAATAAGGAAACGCTCTAACCGGTTTACAAGATACGAAAGTATATTGACAGTGGTATGGGAAAGCCCCCTTTCCTGGATAAGGTAACTGATATACTCATTTTTATAAAACATAGATACTCCTTTACCGCATAACGGTTTGTCCCATTGATCCAATGTGCACATATAAGCCTTCAGGTATTCAGCTTGTGTAAATGTCTATATTGTAGTGATTTATAACGATTTTACCTGAATCTACAGGTACCTTCAGGTACTTCAGGTTGTTAATAAAGTTGTGGATAAGTCTTTCCAAGGATTGAATTAAGTATTTTTGGGGCTATTTTTGCCAGGAATGCATCCTTTTTATCACCTAACGGTTTGTCCCATTGTCCCTAGGTGCACATATAAGCCTTCAGGTATTCAGCTTGCGTAACTATCTATATTGTAGTGATTTACAGCGATTTTACCTGAATCTACAGGTACCTTCAGGTACTTCAGGTTGTTAATAAAGTTGTGGATAAGTCATTTCAAGGATTGAATTATTAATTAGATTGTTTCCATAAACCATAATATCCTCCTTGAAAAACTTCTAAAAAAAATCGTTCATGTGCTCATATATGATTTCAGGTCTTCGGCTTGTTTAATTCTTTATCATGTAATGAATTAAGAACCAAATACCCGGATTATTCAAATACATTCAAAACATTCAGGTCGCTTGAATTGAAACCAACAGTATAAAATTCCGATACGGGATTCCAGGAATTAAGCCCTGTTGGAATCTTTTGATCATAATTATTAGCTAGTCTGCAGGAATACAACACAATTCTCCTTGTCCTTTTCAATAATGTAATAAAACCATACACTTACACTGTTTTAATTTTACTATACATTTGTTTATGTGTCAAGCGGTAGAAAAAAATCTGAAAAAATTGGTAAATTGTAACCTTTGACGAATGAATCTGTGAATCTAAAGGATTAGCAACCGGTGTGAAAAAAGAAAGAAAAAAATTTTAAAAAAAATTTCCAAACCCTTGACTTTCTCAAGCAAAATTGCAATTGCCTAACCCTTAAAAATATTTATAGGAGGGCGTAAAAATGGTCCAATTCAATTTACCAGTACCAACCAAGCAGAACGAAGGCCAGCCGGGTATGTATTCCTTTGCTGTGCCGCAGTCAACCATTATGTTTGCAGGGTCACGTCATCTCGAATTATCACACAACACCTGTTTGCTTATGCTGCAC
>DASQZP010000587.1:0-2426 GCA_035638655.1 Bacteroidales bacterium | reverse complement strand
AGGTATTCTTTTTCCCGTTCAAAGGGGATACCTGCATTTTCAAATTCATATTCTAGTGCATCTTTGTATACTACTTCAAGTAAACCTTTTCCAAGATAATTGTGGACCTCCATACATAAACCAATTATTTTGAAGGACTCTGATTTATAAATGATATCGGACATATTATTTAAAGTTTTCAAACTACTTTAATGAGCAGGAGATTAAAAATAACTTTTTTGCTTTATATAAGGGAACCTTAGAATAGGAAATAATATCAACGGGCAATAATTTTGATTAATTTGCATCTTTAGTGCAGCATCTATTTACATTAACAGTTGTTTTTCCCGATTAGAAAAGAAAAGACTCTTTGGGCCTTAAAAAGAGTTAAGCCACGAATGCACGAATGAGAATTTGTATTGAATGAAGTTTAGTGGGTGTGTTATGTTTATAGATGGCGCTGAATGAGGAGATAATGTATGCGAATGGGAAACTTCGTTTCCGGTGTTGCTGCGCAACAGCTATTTGGGATAATTTATGTTGTTCAAGACTACGGGTGTAAAGATTTGCAGTTAAACATTATCAAAACATAAGAAGTAATCATTCGTGCATTCGTGGCTAATGAAGAAAAGGCCCATCGGGCCTTAAAAAAGAGTTAAACCACGCCCCGAAAGCTTTCGTGGGGCACGAACGAAGTAATCAGTGTTTTATTGCGACTTCGATCTGTGTAAATGAATGTGCAGGAAATGAGAATGTTAATACGTCTTTTGCTGTTTTTATTTCCTTTTTTTGTGGTTGGTAGTCATCCCGCCTGGCATAGGTGAAAGGATCAGTCAGAGAAGAAACATTAATTACAGTCGCTTCTGCTTTGCCTTCAAACTTACCTGATGAAGAAAATAAATCGGTGGTTATTGCTTTGTCTTTGTGACGGTTCACTACATTGATGTAAACTGTTTTATTGTCTGATGCATAAACTGTTGTTACATCCAGGTAGGAAATCCCTTTGTAGTTCTCAGTGTTAAATGTATCACATTTCACCCATGTATCAATTGCATTCCCCCTGCAGTTGTTCGAAAATGCTTTAAAGACATAGAAAAGTGGAGTTTAAATTGCAGGTCGTGTTTTTTTAATCTCTGCTCCAATTGTTGGGTCAAGATTTATTAACCAAACTTCATTTTGTTTCATAAAAATCTACAAAATCCAGGTTGGTAAATGCGGTCAATTCATTATCCGTTTTGTAATCGACATATAATGTATCAGCAGCTTTTTTCATTACATTCTTATCATCCTGTGTCCTTATTGAATGAATGGTTTTTTCGACAACATAAATCCTTTTCGAAACAGGCAATCTTTGAATTTCTTTTAATATATCAGTTGTTCTCATAAATAATCAATTTTCTCTGCAAGATACAAAAAAATCATCAGACTTTATCCTTAACTCTCAACCTATCAAGGTCACCTGCTATGCACACTTTGTTCTCCAACATTTTGATCCGGACACTTGACTTTATTGACAGACACTAACTACGTTCTCATTCAAAACTAACCCAGTCTACCGCCACCGGATTATTATTTTTTGATACAACAACCAGGTTTTGCACACCCTTTTTCAGACCGGATACGGGGGCTTTAACAATTTTCATGTCATTTCCTGCCGGAACCTGGACGGTTGCCACTAGGGGTCCACTGGCAGTACCCAACCGGACTTCAAGCTTGCCACCCGTTTTTGATTCGGCACGGAATGAAACAGTGTTGAACTGCCTATTTCCAAAATCCACTGCATTGTATTGCACCCAGGCACCGGCTGAAGAAAAAACAGCTTTCCAGCCTTTAAACGTATCGAGTGTATCGAGAAAAACATCGGTTACCCCTTTGTTGCTTTTACTGCTGTAGCGGTCGATCTGTATTTCGTCTGAGGCGTTTGTCAGTCCGACCCCCCGCAGGGTAGGGATCACTTTCTGGATTGTACCATCCTCGTTAAAAAACAGACTGTCGATGCAGGCAGAACGGCTTTTGTCGAAGTTGGGAGAATAGGCACTCTGGTGATAGAACAAGTACCACTGGCCCTTGTATTTGATAAACGACTGGTGGTTGGTCCAGGTGCCCATGGGTGTTTCATCCATGATCACTCCGGTAACTTTGAAGGGGCCCATTGGGTTATCAGCTATCGCATATTCGAGCCTTTCTATCTTATTTGCTACATGCGGATAGGTCAGATAATAAATCCCGTTCCGTTCAAACAGATAAGGTCCCTCTTTAAGCCCTTTTTGAGGCAGGTTGTCAATAACCATTGGATCGGAAGCCAGTTCAACCATATTGTCCTTCATTTTAGCAACAAAAATCTCCCTGCTGGCCCAGTACAGGTAAGCCTGACCATCTTTGTCTATAAAAGGATTCGGATCAATGCCGTGCACATTTTTGATTGGTTCAGTCTGAGGTGTAAACGG
>DASQZP010000586.1:0-10465 GCA_035638655.1 Bacteroidales bacterium | reverse complement strand
TATGAAGTATGTTACAAGAGGAGTCAACCGGATGTATCGGGAAACAGCCTGAAAGGCTGAGAGATCAAAGCCCGGGGTGAAGCCCCGGGTATTGCTCTGCTGGTTTTCTGGTAGCCTCACCAGGACTCCCTGCCTACCTGCGTAGTCAGGCAGGGAACCTGAATCTGAAGTTTAGGAATCCTAAAAAACAAAAAAACCAGCAAACAACTCTGCTGGTTTTCTGGTAGCCTCACCAGGACTCGAACCTGAATCTGAAGTTTAGGAAACTTCCGTTCTATCCCTTGAACTATGAGGCCGGATATTTTCGAACCACAAAATTATTCAAAATCCTTTACAATACAAATTTTATGGTTTAGAAGGATTATATTTTTTAGATATGACCATCCCTGATACTTCCGCCGGATAAAGACCATGGGATTGTTTTGCCTGCATTATTTCAAATTGTATTTTTGAGGCCAAAATTTCTATTATCTTTAAACCCGTATTTCTGTTCCGGGTGCCAATGAATCGTTGGGACAAATGAATCGTTGGGACAAATGGATTATCCCGGACTGGATAACATGAAAAATTTATGGCATGAACTACATTGATCTGATACTGGCTATTCCTTTGTTATGGGCGGTATACCGCGGATTTACCAAGGGATTCGTTCTGCAGCTGGCTACGCTGGCGGCTCTGTTGCTTGGCATTTTTGGAGGCATTCGCTTCTCCGGATATACAGCGGACATCCTGGTAAGTCGTTTTGACATGGATCCGGGGAAGACCGATATTCTGGCTTTTGCAATTACTTTTATCGTTATTGTGGTGGTGGTTCACCTGGTGGCCAGGTTGCTCGACAAGCTGATCGGAGCCATTGCTCTTGGATTTGTGAACAGGATTTTCGGTGTATTATTTGCTTTGTTAAAGATTGCTTTCATCTTAAGTATCTTACTTGTAATTGTTAACAGCATCGATTCCCGGGTTCACTTTCTGCCTCAGGAAGAGGTTAACAATTCATTGTTATATAAACCCATTGCCGGATTTGCCCCGATGATCTTTCCTTACCTGAAATTCGGAAAAGAAGTACCTGAAAATAATAAGCTGCATGATCCTTCTGTCATAGT
This sequence comes from Bacteroidales bacterium, assembly GCA_035638655.1. Taxonomy (GTDB): domain Bacteria; phylum Bacteroidota; class Bacteroidia; order Bacteroidales; family DASQZP01; genus DASQZP01. The sequence continues at coordinate 9,362 of DASQZP010000586.1, read as the reverse complement.
GTATTTCCCTGATAATGGTTTTGAGTATACAATCAATCCGGCAGAAACTCCGAATTATATTAATATGCAGAAAATTGATCGCAATTATTATCTTTGAGGAATTTTTTAACAGCATAAATTTACCATTATAATATGAATTTTGTTGAAGAACTGACCTGGCGGGGGATGATACACGACATCATGCCAGGAACCAAAGAGCAACTTGAGAAAGAGATGACAACGGCTTACGTGGGGATTGATCCCACCGCGGCATCGTTGCATATTGGACACATGGTGGGAGTAATGTTGCTGAAACATCTTCAGATGGCAGGACACAAGCCCATCGTGCTCGTTGGAGGTGCCACCGGTATGATCGGGGATCCTTCAGGAAAATCGGAAGAAAGGAATCTCCTGTCCGAAGAAATGCTTCGCTATAACCAGGAGATGCTGAAAAATCAGCTGAGCCGTTTCCTGAAGTTCGGATCAGAAGGCAATGATGCTGAAATGGTAAACAATTATGACTGGATGAGTAAATTTTCATTCCTGGAGTTCATTCGGGACGTAGGAAAGCATATTACGGTAAATTACATGATGGCCAAAGACTCTGTTAAAAAAAGGCTGGAAACAGGTCTTTCCTTCACAGAATTCACCTATCAGCTTGTTCAGGGCTATGACTTTCTGCATCTCTACCAGGAGAAAAACTGCAAACTGCAGATGGGAGGATCCGATCAGTGGGGCAATATTGTTACAGGTACCGAGCTGATCCGCCGCAAGACAGGAGGTGAAGCCTTTGCGCTTACCTGCCCCTTGATTACCAAGGCAGATGGCGGCAAATTCGGGAAAACTGAAACTGGCAATGTCTGGCTTGATCCTGAACTTACTTCACCTTACCAGTTTTACCAGTTCTGGATGAATGTAACAGATACAGATGCCGAAAAATATATAAAAATATTTACGCTGCTGCCGGTAGATGAAATAAAAAAACTCATCGAAGAACACCAAAAAGAGCCTCATCTGCGTTTACTTCAGAAGACCCTGGCCCGGGAAGTAACCACAATGGTACATTCAGAAGAAGAATACAAAGCAGCAGTGGATGCCTCAGAAATTCTGTTTGGCAAAGGAACTACGGAATCGCTTAAGAACATGAAGGAGAAGGATTTTCTTGCTGTTTTTGAGGGTGTACCACAGTTTAAAATTGTGAAAGAAAAACTGGTTGCCGGAATGCAGGTAGTTGACCTGCTTACAGCTGAAACGGCTATCTTTAAGTCAAAAGGCGAGATCCGAAGATTAATAGATGGCGGGGGGCTTAGCATTAACAAAGAGAAAATTCAGTCCACAGAAATTAGTATTGATGCAGAAAATCTGTTAAATCAGAAATACCTGCTGGTTCAAAAAGGTAAAAAAAATTATTTCATCATTGAAGCAGAATAAAAAATTAGTCACATCAATTAAATGACGCATTATGGGAAAGAAGAAAAAGTCAAAATATAATTTTGATTCTACCAATCTCTTTGTATATGTCTACAAAAACTTTAAAATACTATTTTTAGTCAGTTTGCTGGCTATGATCGTTTCTGTAATCGTTTCGCTGGTAATTACTCCAAAATTCAAATCTGAGGTTGTTTTATTCCCCGTAGCATCTGAACCTGTTGCACAGACTTTGCTCGCCACAAACGGGGGCAATACGGAAGGTATTGTTGCATTTGGTGAGGATGAAGATGCTGAACGGTTGCTACAGGTATTAAAGTCTGAAGAGATAAGAGACCGGATTGTACAGAAATATAACCTGATGGAACATTATGAAATTGATACCTCTTCAAAATACCCCCAGACTCAGTTATACGAAAAGTACAAGAGTAATATTTCTTTTAAACGTACCGAATACCAGTCAATTGACATAGATGTGCTGGATGAGGATCCTGTTATAGCCGCTAACATTGCCAATGATATTGCCGCGTTGATTGATTCAACGATGAACAGGATGAAGCATGAACGGGCTCAGAAAGGATTGATAATCGTAAAGAAAGCTTATAATGACCTGCGTGAACAGATTGCAATGCAGGAGGATTCTCTTGACTGGATCAGAAAGCAGGGATTGAATGATTACGAATCGATGGCAGAAGTGCTGAATGATGCCTATGCCAATGCACTGTTGGAAAATAATGAGGTTGCTGCAAAAAAAATACAGGCAAAACTTGATCTGGTATCCAAATATGGAAATGCCTATGTTTCTATTCGTGATTATCTTGAATTTGAGAAAAAACAACTAAGTGAACTAAAAGCTAAATACACACAGGCACAGGTAGAAGCCACGCAGGATCTGCCTCATAAGTTCATAGTTGATAAGGCGTATCCTGCCGAGAAGAAAACTTATCCCATCCGTTCACTTATCGTGATAATTTCCACTTTATCGGCGTTTTTGCTTGCCTTAATAATGCTTATCATTATTGACACTGTAAAGAACAAAATTTAAACCAGATACTTTAAAGGCTTGTCTGACAAACAAAAACAACTTATAGTACTGATTTTGACAGTACTCTTTATCGCGATCAATTCTTATCTGATTGCACAGGATCAATATGTTTTCAGTCTGGTACCAGTAGGGTTGCTGGTTGTATATTTTGCCTTTTTCAGGCTGGAAACCCTGATCTACATCATCGTATTTTTTACCCCGCTTTCCTTACTGCTCAGCAATTTTGTAAGTGAAACAGCTGTTGATATGTACCTTCCCACTGAGCCGCTCTTGTTTGGCGTCATGATTATTTTTTTCCTGAAACTTATTGTGGAAAAGAAATTTGACAGGAAGGTAGCATTGCATCCCGTTTCGATTGCCATATATTTTTATCTGACATGGATGTTTATTACCTCCCTCACCAGTACCATGCCGGTTATTTCTTTTAAGTTTTTTATTTCCCACATGTGGTTTATCGTGGTTTTTTATTTTATCGGCACGCAGATCTTTTACCGGTACAGGAACATGGAACGTTACATCTGGGCTTATGTTGCCGGTTTTCTTATCGTAATTATCTATACAATTTCAAACCATTCTCAATATGGTTTGTTCGATCAGCAAATGGCCCATTCGGTAATGAGGCCTTTCTATAATGATCACACTTCTTATGGGGCAATGCTTGCCATGTTTATTCCGGTTTTAACAGGATTTGCCGTTATACACAAAAAATCATCGAACGCCAAACTGGTACTGATCTGGAGTTTGATCCCTGCATTCCTTTTTGCTATTTTATTGTCCTATTCCAGGGCTGCATGGATTAGTTTAGTAGTGGCCCTGGTGGTATTCCTTATTATTTTACTGAGAATACGTTTTACCACCTTGCTGGTTTTTGCCGGCGTACTGGTCGGAATATTTTTTGCTTATCAAACGGAGATATTGCTTAAACTGGAACAAAACAGACAGGATTCATCTACCGATTTGGCCAAACATGTAAAATCCATTTCCAATATTAGTTCGGATGCTTCAAACCTGGAACGAATTAACCGGTGGCAATCTGCCCTCAGGATGTTCAGTGAAAAACCGCTTACCGGCTGGGGGCCGGGTACCTATGCTTTTCAATATGCACCGTTCCAGTTTTCCTACGAGAAAACAATTATCAGTACTGATTTTGGTGATATGGGAACCGCCCATAGCGAATACATAGGACCTCTCGCTGAATCGGGCGTATTGGGTATGCTCAGCTTTCTCGCAATACTTGTGGTAACAGTTTTAACTGCCTTAAAGGATTATTTAAGGAACACAAGGAGGAAATACCGGTTGCTGGCACTGGCCGTTTTTCTGGGCCTGGTTACTTACTTTACCCATGGATTCCTGAATAATTTTCTTGATACTGATAAAGCTTCTGCTCCATTCTGGGGATTCATTGCGATACTGGTGGCAATAGATGTTTATCATCGTAAAGAAGAAGAGAAAGAATTACCTGAAGTGAAAAGATGATCAATAGTATAAAAGGTATTGTGCATTCCTCAAGAGGAAAAAACATCTGAATGATTTAGCCTGTTAATAAAATTCCACACCGAGAATTGAAATATCATCAAATATGCGTGTACTTCCGGTAAGGATACGTTGCTCTTCAATAATATCCCGAATATTTAAGCCAATATAAGCTTCATTACATAAATTCTTTTCCAGTGCCTGGGTACCAAACTCCACTCCGTTTTCGTCCATCAGTTCTACCAGTCCGTCAGTATAACAAAGCAATTTTGATGTTTCTTTGATCTGGATCTTTCCGGTTTTAATCACGGGAACATCTTCAAGCATACCCATCCCCACACATCCGTTGGAGAGATTGGTAAGCTTTCGGCTTTTGATTTGATATAAAAGCGGAGGATTGTGACCGGCATTAATATATTCGAGCACCTGAGTAGTGTAATTATACCGGGCAATAAACAGTGTAATGAATTTCTCTCCGTTGGCACTTCTCATTACCCTCTCGTTTAATCGTTCTACCAAAGCAGTCAGACTTATCTCACGGGTGAAAAGCGCCCGGAGGTTTGCCTGGAAATTAGACATGAGCAGCGCTGCAGAAATGCCTTTCCCGGATACATCAGCAATGCAGAAGCCTATTTCATCAGGCTCCAGATCAATAAAATCATAATAGTCGCCCCCAACATCAAAATGCGGATGATAAAATGTCGTGATGGAAATTTTCTCGTTATGAGGAAGAACATTTTTATCCGGTATCAACATATTCTGCATCCTTGACGCCAGTTCCAGCTCTTTTTTCAATGCTTCCTGACGCAGGCTCTCATTGAAAAGCCTGATGTTCTCAATGGCTACCAGGATGATATTGGACAGCGTCTGAATAAAATGCAGGTGTTTGATGGTCGGACTTACGCCTTCCCCTTCTTCATCGATATCCCCGATAAGTACAAAAGCCAGCGGTGAATTGTTATTAATAACCGGGATTATGATATCAAAAGCACTTAGTACCTGAAGTGTTGAAGAAGTAACAAATGTTATCTCATCAATTGAAAGCAGGTCTTTTTCAACCTCAAGGTTTAATACAGCTTCCTTATTTACTCCGGAATGCAGCAGGCATTCCCATTCTTCTTCAAATTTGTAAATAACAATCTTACCTATCCCCAAATCCTCCTTGAGGATCGTTTCATAGCGTTTAAGCAGATCCTCCCTTGAACGGTTTTCGTTAATGGCTTGGGTGACAGATAGTAAAGCGTTTAGCTTAAAAGTGGATATTTTAAGTCGTTTAGTTGGTGCTTTACTTGTCATGTTATTTACATTTGTGGTTTCCCTGTCTCAATATAAACAGGGAAACTTATTTTTTTCCGTATTATTCTTTAACACGTTCTGAATAGGAATAGTCACGGGTATCAATCTTGATCCTTTCTCCTGTTTCAATGAACAGGGGTACATTGATTGTCGCCCCGGTTTCTACGGTAGCAGGCTTAAGGGATGAGGTAGAAGAGGTATCTCCTCTTACGCCCGGTTCAGTATAGGTAACCTCTAATGCAACAAAAGGAGGCAGTTCGCAGCTTAAAGGTGTTTCGGTATCTGCATGGTAAACTATCTCAACATCCTGTCCTTCCTTTAGAAGATCAGCCGCATTGATCAGGTCCTTCTGAATAGAAAGTTGTTCAAATGTTTCTTTGTGCATAAAATGATATCCCATATCATCATTATAAAGATACTGATAAGGTCTTCTTTCTACCCGGGCCTCATTAACCTTTACTCCGGCTGTAAAAGTATTGTCAATAACCTTCCCGGTTGTAAGACTTTTCAGTTTGGTTCTTACAAAAGCGGGACCCTTTCCGGGTTTTACGTGTTGAAAATGGACGATTGTATAAAGATCGTTATTGAACTCCATACAAAATCCGTTTTTAAAATCTGATGTTGTTGCCATATAAATTTTAAAGTTATGTATTTTTTGGATCGATACAAAAATAATCGAAATGAATAAAATATAGCATGTTGGCAGCAGGAAAATTTAATAATTCAGAAAGCCCCATGGATTAAGGGAAAAGTCTTTGAGTCCACTCCGAAAAGTACTTTATTAAGTAAAACTGAAAATCAGAATCTGCCCTTACCCTAAAGTGTGTCTGATTTTCAGCTATTCCACCCTTTAGGGTTTGGGGCAAAAAGTAGTTGAAAATCCTGGTATTGGCTTTTCGGAGTAGACTCATCTTTATTTCTCCAACACAGAAAGTGGATGACGGAGATTTTCATAACCGATAAGTTCACATTTGATAGAGCCTACAATCATATCAAAACTTACCATAACAGGAAGGAGATTTTTGTCTTTGGTGATCCAGATGGTCATATCATCTTCATCCTCAAATATACGACCGGGTTCCACTATGGGCACAAATTTGTAACATTTGAATTTTCCGAGTTTGGTCTTTACTGTTTCTGTGCCACGGAATCGGATTTCAAAGGGGAAAAGTTCATCACCAAAATAGGTATCAATTTTGATGGCATCGCCATTTTTGAAAGAAGCATAGTCAAGTCTTCGTATATAATAAAGCACTGAGACCATGTCCATAATATTCTCCGGCATTTTGTGAATCCCGCTTTTCAGACTGACAACCGTATTACTGTCCCTGTTGAAAGTAACCTCATTGTAATATTTATAGTTTCCTTCGTGAATATCTCTGATGGCTTTTACCGGCAGGCCGGTATCCTTTAAAAAGTAACTTTCATAAATATCCTTAACATTAAACAATTTATCGGCCACACCAACAGTGCGTGCAATTGCTTTGCCGTGATAGAGGGTTTCTCCGGAAAGTGTATCATCCGCAAGCGTGAGTGTTGCCTGTCCTCCTGTTATAAATCCGTAGCGAAGTGTATAAACCAGTTTTTCGCCATTTTGAAATGCCTGGTTGGGCGTTACTTTAAACTTGTACTGGGCTTTTATAGCACTTGAAGTCAGTAAAATGATTGCTGTTATAGTGAAAAGTCTTCTCATTCAAATATTTTTCAAATTGTCAGCCCAACTATTATGCCAGTTCATTTTGTTTATATTTTTCATACCCCTAATTGAATAAATGCAGTATAATTCCTGCATTTTAAAAGATATTTACAGCACTTTATTCTTAGGAACGGTGGGAATGAAATCTTTCAGGTAAAAGGGCTCAAAATAGGCAGTATTTTCAAAATTTTTTGTCTGGAAAGCTTTTTCAGCCAATGGGGCCATATTTTCGGCCCGGGGAACAATACCTTCAATAATATCAATTTTGTCTGAAGCTTTTAGTTTTGAAAACTTGGCCGCACCTGAACCAAACATCAGTACCCTGGCGTTTTGTGTATATTTTAGCATGAAATCCGTTTCAAGTATCTTAGCCTTTATATCCTCTACCTGCATAAGGTCTTCATCATACAATGTTGTATAAACTTCCATGCGGCGGGCATCAATCATGGGACAGTAATAAACTGTTTCCCCGTTTTTCACATACTGATCTTTATGTGCTGCTACCGGGACCACCAGTGCTTCAAGGGTATTAACAGCAATCAGGGGCAAATCAGCCGCATAGCAAATACCTTTGGCTACCGATACTCCGATCCGCAGTCCGGTATATGAGCCCGGACCTTTGCTGACGGCAACTGCATCCAAATCAGAAAGGGACAGACGGTTACGGGACATTAGTGATTCAATAAAAGGAGTAAGTGTAGTGGCATGTGCCCGGGATTCACCCGATTCCTGTACATCGATAAGTTTACCGTCTCTTGCAAGCCCTGCAGAACAGACTTCTTCAGCTGTTTCAATATTAAGTATTAAAGCCATATTTTTTTGCTTTCTTCACACATTAATATAAAACCAATGTTTTCTTTCTACCAAATATGGGGACAAATTTACTTAAAATCCTGTTACAATCCCGAAAGGATTATTAATGATTCTCAGTCTTCTTTAAACAGTTTATTTTTACTGGTGATCTCAACCAAAGCTCCATCTTTTAATCTTCTCGAAATAGCACTGTAAGGAGCTGTTACGACTTTGTCCTCAGGTTCTACTCCGGAAAGAATTTCGATATAATTATTATCCTGGATACCGGTTTTAACCTCTTTCAGTTTTGCAGTGTCACCAGAGACGACAAAAACTACTTCATGTAATTCGTCTAGTTCATTTACGATTCCTGTCGATGCAGCTGTTTCAGCAGAATCCTTTTTCCTGCCTGCCATAAGTACCGAATCATTTCTGGTGGTAACTGCCTGGATAGGAATGCTTAGTACATTATTCTTTCTGTTGGTTTGTATGTCTACAGTTGCCGACATGCCTGGCCGGAAAGGGTTGGGATTCTTGTCTGTGATCAATTGTTGATAGGAATCCTTTAGCAAGAGTATGGTAACATCGAAATTAGTTACCTGATCGGCTGAAGTTCCTGAAACATTTGCTGAATTTGCTATTTCAGTTACCACTCCGCGGAAATCCTGGTCAAGATATGCATCTACTTCCACAACTGCCGTATCGTGCATGTTGACTCTTACAATATCGTTTTCATTTACTTCTACCTTAACCTCCATTCTGCTGAGATCAGCTATCTGCATAATGTCGGTACCTGACATCATTTCGGTACCCACTACTCTTTCCCCTTTTTCAACATTCAGCTGGGCAACCGTACCGGACATAGGGGCATAAATACTTGTCTTGGTGAGGTTCTCCTGGGCTTCCTTAAGCGAGGCTTCAGCACTCTTTACAGAATATTCGGCTGACTTAACACTTTGTTCAGCTGCGGTCACATCGGCTTTCGCCATTTCGTATTGTGATTGTGCGGCTTCCCATTCCGATTCGGAAATAGTACGCTGCTTCCAAAGTTTTTGGTTTCTTTCGTATGAAAGTTTGGTCTGGGTGAACTGTGCTTTTACCTGTGACAACCTGGCCTGCGCGTTTGCAAGGTTTGCCTTCGCCGAATTTACAGCAGCAGCAGCCCGGTCGCGAATGGAAATATAGGTATCTGGTTTGATACGCAGCAACAGTTTTCCTTCTTTTACATACTGTCCTTCTTCAACATTAAGCTCTACAATCTCACCCGACACATCAGGGGATATTTTGACTTCAGTTTCCGGCTGTATCTTGCCGTTTGCTGTGATGGTTTCGATTATGGTACGTTTTTCAGGCTTTTCAACCGCTACCTTGAATGAATAACTTTTACCAAACCAGCCGGCTTTTTTCCCGACAAGGGCAAGAATAATCAGTACAACAGCAGCTATCAGCAGGTAACGGAATGTCTTATTTGTTCCCATAGGGTTTACTTTTTTAGAGTTTTAATCTTCAATTTATTTAGAGTTTGTCAATAAAGTCGAGTGTCTGGATCAAAATGTTCGAGAACAAGGCGTGCAAAAATTTTAAACCGCAGTATACTAATGTATATGAGGAATTAAAATTTTTGCAACAACGCAGTTATCGGACATTATGGAC
>DASQZP010000585.1:0-2198 GCA_035638655.1 Bacteroidales bacterium | reverse complement strand
TTGACTTTATAAACATAAGGATCAACCAGTATGACATGGGATGCGTGTGTTTGAATACACTCCATATGGTCCGGATGGTGTGGATAGGAAGATGAATCCTGCAGAAAATGTTGTAATTGAACCTGTTTTACACGAATTTCGCCGTCTTTTTCAATCGTATCCATAAAGATTCATGCTAAATCTTAATATTCAAACGATTTCACACCAATGGTCAGTAGTAGCTCAAAGCCGGCTTTTGACGTCATTTAAAATTGTAATATATAGAAGCCGGCGTATCATTTTACAGAATTCAAATCGAATGAATTCCGATTATCATCTCCTACCTATTAATAAAGTACATACAATCGAGAATAAATAAAGTATTTGATGAGGTTTTTATTGTAAAATTGTAAAGCGGAAAGGCATGTATGAGTCAAAAATCAATTGAAAAAGTAAACTAAGTTAACCCCTGACAGGCTCCAGAACCCTGTCAGGGTTATATCAAGGCTTAAAATATGATCTATTCAGATCGACTTTTAAGAATCAATAATTTAAATCGAATCCAAGTTGTAAGCCGGGGGAAAGAAGGAGCATCATAAAAGAAAAGCAGACCCGGGCCACGGATCGATCATGAACCCGGGTTCAATTATCAATATATTCTAAAAGAAGGGATAAGAAAAGATGAAAACGGTTATTGAACACTAAGACCTAACAATCAGCCCACTTTTACTTCGGCATGTTTGTGATCTTTACTGCGGAACATATTCACAATAATCAGGACTCCAATGGCTCCAAACAGGGAAAACACCAGGTTATCGGCACCATAGCCAAATAATTGGGAAACAGGTCCCAGTACGACAGCACCCAGAACGCCAAACCCGATACTGGGAAGCATTTTGAGGGTTTTATCTTTGAAAATCAGGTTGTTGGCCCAGCCAATCAGTGCACCGATTGAAATATACCAGTAAATAAGAGTTGCGGACAATTCCATTGTAACACACTTATTATTTTTGATTGATTTTATGTCGTTTATGGGTAGAAGCCCATTTCAACGCGCCTTAAAGGTAATGCTCATTCCAAACAAAATCACTTTTTTTTATTCAATGATTAATGACCAATTAACAATTTAAAACTCGTTACGACGCTCCGTGGCGTAACGCAACATGGACGCTCTGCGTCCTATCTCAACCTGACTCTCCACAACCTCAAACTCTCGTTACATGGCTCTGCCTTATCATAGATCGGTAAGGAGCTCTTAATCAAGTACCGTCGCCATTCGAAACCGAGCGGGAGGGGACCTCCCTTTTAACTAATCATGAGCAATATCTATACCTAAGAGCCTGTCGGACTTAGCTAAATCTACTGCAAATTCGTCAGATTTGGCCAGATTCCGAGCTCTTTTTCGTTAAATAGCACCACTATTTGCCTCAAAAGACCCCGAAATCTGTCTCAAACTGACAAATTTTCGTTAAAATTTCTTAAGTCAGACAGACTCCTAGCATGAGTAAAAAGGGCAAGATTTGAAATAAACTTCTGATCTCTGAATGCTATATGAAAAATTATCATTATTATATTAAGATGAGAGGTAAGAACTTGTGATGTACCAGGTAGTTGGCAGTATGTTTATCTATTAAACAGTGAGTTCTGGTTCTTTTTAAAAGAATATCCATGACACTGATTTTTATTTTTAACCGTTTCCAGTTATAGAAGACCTCGCAAAGTCTTTTCTAAAAGGTCTTTGCGAAATCGTTCTTTTGATCAATACATGCGTTATCGAAATTTAGAAATCCTTATCTCAATATATTGGGACTGCGGTTTCAAAATTTCTCTTGCCTTGATCTTGACCAAGAGCACTGGTTTTTTAAAGCCCTCTATAAATGTAGCAGATAACTAAAAACTTTGAAGTATGATCGATTATATTAACCTGCTGCGGGAATGGATTTTAAATATGGGGGGGCAATATGGTGTCAATCCATTAATATTTGGTGGCATATATGTAGGTGCCATACCTTTCTTCTCGGTTTCAATCGGGTGGCTCGTTAGGAATTATCGCCGGAAGAAATCTATTATATGGCCTGGAATATGTTCCATATTCTTTTTTATCTCATCTTATCTATACCTGATAATTGATGGTGAAGGAGTCCCCTGGTGGATATATATTTTGATGTGTGGTATGATATTGGCCGGCGTGTTTACAGCGATACGTAAAATCAGAAGGC
>DASQZP010000584.1:0-2480 GCA_035638655.1 Bacteroidales bacterium | reverse complement strand
ATTTGGCAGGAAAAAACCGCTTTATGTTGGGATGGTAATCAGTATTCTCGGAGCTATTGGCTGTATTATTGCCTGGGATGAAACGGTGTTTATCGGTTTTAGATTTTTGGAAGCCTTAGGCGCTTCTGTGGCTACTGTGGCAGCGATTACCATGGTGAGGGATTTTTTCTCCCAGCAGGAAAGTGCCAAAGTATTTTCGTTGCTGGTGCTGATAATTGGTTCGTCTCCTTTGCTTGCACCAACTGTGGGAGGGACCATCATTGCTGATCTGAGCTGGCAATGGATATTTGTATTTTTATCGCTGCTGGCTATTTTACTGATAATGCTTACCATCTTTGTGTTGCCTGTAAAACACAAGCCTAACAAAGAAGTTTCGCTGAAAATCGGACATCAGTCAAGAATGTATTTATCTATTTTGAAAAACAACCAGTTTGCTACCTATGCGTTGGCTGGTGCTTTTTCTTTTGCAACCCTGTTTGTATATGTAGCCGGTTCGCCAATTATATTTATGGAAGTATATGGTGTAAGTCCGCAGGCATTCGGCGGGATATTTGCCATGTTATCAGTTGGGTTTATCGGAGGTAGCCAACTGAATATACTGGTATTACGTAAATTTACCAGCCAGCAGATCTTTCGTGTAGCACTGGCTTCCCAGATGGCTGTCGGAATGGTTTTTCTGCTGGGCAGTATTAATAACTGGTATGACCAAACAGCTACCCTGGTTATGTTTTTCCTGTTGTTATTGAGCCTGGGCTTTACCTCCCCCAATGCCATTGCTTTGGCGCTTGAACCGTTTGAGAAAAACCTGGGAAGTGCTTCCGCTCTAATGGGTACGATCAGGATCGGTGTTGCCGGACTGGCATCCGGCAGTATCGGACTGTTCAATGCTGTAAACAGCGTGCCTGTTACCCTTATGATTACAGGTACCACCCTCATTGCCATTATCATCTATTTGGCGGGAAACAGAAAAAGAGCATTGATGCCGGGATAAATCAAATAATTTCAGATATTCATTAATAAAAAACCCCGTCAGAATAACTGTCTGGCGGGGTTTTTTATTAGAGTCTGCCAATAAAATCAAGTGTCTGGATCAAAATGTTCGAGAACAAAGCCTGTTCCGTTCTAAACGGGAGCGTGCAAAAATTTTAATCCGCAGTATACTATTTCAATTGGCAATTAGCAATTTGCAATCGGCAATTGGCAATTAGTAATTTGCAATTGATACCATACGGGGAAGTATAGCCGATGCATAATTTGAACAACATGTTGGTAAATGTCGCATAAGCGCCTAATGTATATGAGGAATTAAAATTATTGCAATAACGTAGTTATCGGACATTATGGACAGACACTAAATAACAATTAAACCAGTAATAAGATCAGCAATAAAATAATAATGGCTGCTCCGGCGGAAATATATATTCCGCCTCCTAATTCTTTGAGCTTATGTTTAATTGAACGCACTTCCTTTCTTAGCTCCTTCTTTTCGGACACTTTTAAATCCGATTTGTCCATGTTGTCAATTTCATGAAGCCTGGCAATTAAGACTTGTGCTTCTTTTTCTTCCTTCAATTCTTTTGCGTCTTTTTGCTCAGTGGTCTTATTCGCCACCACTTTGAGCTGTTCATGGGTAGCTGCAGCATTTAGTTGTGCAGGCATAGCTACAAGCAATAGGCCTGCCGTCAATAGTGACAAAAAAAGTTTTTTCATAACAATTGATTTTGGTTTTTACATTAAATAATTAAAACAGTAAACTGTCTTTTGCTATAGGTTCAGTTCTATAACAAGATGAACGTGCAAACTGTTTTAATTACTCTGTAAAAACATTTATATCAATTATTATAAAATATTGTCTACTTGCTGATTATATCATAGTTTTGACCTGTTTACATTTCATTCAGAAAAATAGAATTTTATGCAATTGACATTAATGTAATAAGTCCAGTTCTTTAAGCGCAAAAGTATAAGCACCAAGAGAAATTGCCCGGCTGGCGCCGATACGACTGGTGGCAACCGCCAGACGGGGAACGGGATCGTAATTTACTCTATGGTTGCTTCCGGGCACGGGAATACTGGTTGACCGGTTTTCCAGGAACCCACGGTATTCCTCCTCGTCGTCCAGGTTAAATACCTGCTGAACAATGCGGGGTACGCTGTTTCCTTTGTTATCTGTAAAGTGATGATTGAACTCTTCCATCACTGCCGGCATATATAGTGCAGCAGCACCGGTGAGCCCGCCACCAATCACAGCGATGCCGTCCATCAGTGTCAGCAGGTTGGCCAGGGTATCACCGAGGTATGCGCCCAGGGTACGGAAAGCTTCCAGGGCTGCTTCCCTGTTGCCTGGTTTTTTTCCTGTCGCTATCTCATAGATATCCAGCGGCATGAATGCTGAAGTATTTGTTTCACCAGCTAGTTTAGCATATTTGTTGATGACTGCCCTGGCGCTGATGCCTTCTTCTGCAAACCAATCAGGGTTT
>DASQZP010000583.1:0-7343 GCA_035638655.1 Bacteroidales bacterium | reverse complement strand
TTCAGAACAATTGTGTATGACGGAAGGAAGGAAATTTGTTATAGGAGATATCCATGGCGCCTTCAGGGCATTAAAACAATGTTTGGAGCGGGCTTCTTTTAATTATACTGACGACCAGCTTATTGCACTTGGAGATTTATGCGATGGCTGGCCTGAAGTAAATAAGGTAATCGATGAATTGCAACAAATCCCGAATCTGAAACTTATACTGGGAAACCACGACAGCTGGGCATTGCAGTGGATGCTGGAAGGAACCAAAGAACATACCTGGATGCAGCAGGGAGGTAATGCCACCATTAAAAGTTACCCGGGAGAAGTACCGGGCAGCCATGTTGCCATGCTAAAAAATGCCCAATTGTATCACATAGATGAAAACAGTGTTTTTGTGCATGGTGGATTCCGACCAGATGAGCCGCTGAATCAGCAAAATGAAGATATTTTTTTATGGGACAGGGTACTGGTACGCGAGGTGATCCTGCTGGCCGAGCAAAATTCCTCCGTTAAAGTATCAGATTATGATGAAATATTTGTGGGACATACCCCTACACTGAATTTTGGGACCGATGAACCCATACATGCCGGTAATCTCTGGATGATGGATACCGGAGCCGGGTGGCCGGGTGGCAGACTCACCCTGATGGATCTTGAAACCCGGGAACTCTATTTCAGCGACCGCGTGGACCTGCTGTATCCGGAAGAAAGAGGCAGGGCATAAAAAAAAGCAGTAACGAGAATAATTCTGGTTACTGCTTAAAGTATTATCTTCTTATTAATTATAATTCCAGGCTTACCCCTAAATTAAGTATTGCAATTCCATAACCCAGCTCACCATATACAGCAAGATTGGGATTGAAATAATAACGGGTGCCGATAAATCCGGCTAACATCACGTGAGCGCCACCATAACTGTAAGGGTTTGTTCCATATTGATCATAATAAGTATCCTTATATCGTACTGAGCGAATTCCAAGGACTAATCCACCATAAGTATCCAGATTTTCATTATCAAATATATCAACATGCAGAGCTCCCCTCGCACCAAATACCATGGTTGTCCAGGAGGCTTTATAGCTGGTAGAGGGATAATCATATGAAACTCTCTTATAGCCAAAAGTACCACCAATCGAGATCATTCCAACATCTTCGAGCTCATAAATATTGTAATCATAGGAAAGACTGATGGCAGGAAATGAATTAGTTGATCCATAATAGGAATAACTCCATCCAAGTCCGATACCTGCACTGGCCACCTGTGTTCCCAGTTCATAGGGCGATTGTGCTTTAACGTTGGTTGGGTAAATTAATCCTGCCAGGACAATTATTGAAATGCCCATTAAAAATTTGCGTGTTCTTTTTCTCATAGTTATAGATTTAAGGTTTATCAGGCAAATTTATGAATCATTTAAATGGAATAAAACACCTGTACGCCTTTTTTTATCAACAAACATAGAATTGGCAGGAATAATGTAAATATTTACACTGACTTCTAAATAGTAATGTTTAAAGAATTAAAAATTAAATGCCATATTGGACACCATGAACAAATATTAATATTAAATTTGTGTTTATCATCAACACATTTTTATAAAAAGTAACAAAAGAAATGGCGGCACAAACTGGAGAAATTATTCAGGTTATCGGACCTGTGATTGACGTAAGTTTTGAAGAAACGGGAAATAAACTGCCCAATATACATAATGCGCTGGAGATCACCAGGGACGATGGACAGATTTTAGTTATTGAATGTCAACAACACATTGGAGAAAACACGGTGAGGGCCATCGCGATGGATTCCACAGATGGTTTACGTCGGGGTATGAAGGTAAAAGCCACGGGAGCACAGATCAAAATGCCGGGAGGAGAGCAGATCCGGGGCAGATTAATGAACGTGATCGGTGAATCAATTGACGGGATCGGTCCGCTTGACAAAAAAGGCGGGTACCAGATCCATAACGAGCCTCCCAGGTTTGAAGATCTGTCAGTAGACACTGAAGTACTTTATACAGGTATTAAAGTGATTGACCTGCTTGAACCTTATTCCAAAGGAGGGAAGATTGGGTTGTTTGGTGGTGCCGGCGTGGGAAAAACGGTGATCATCATGGAGCTGATCAACAATATTGCAAAAAAATATGCGGGTCTTTCCGTTTTTGCCGGTGTGGGAGAACGCACCAGGGAAGGTAACGACCTGCTCCGTGAAATGATCGAATCAGGAGTTATCAAGTACGGAGACGAATTTAAGAAAAGCATGGAAGAAGGATCCTGGGACCTTTCCAAACTGGATAAAAATGCATTAAAAGATTCACAGGCCACACTGGTGTTCGGACAGATGAACGAACCTCCCGGGGCGCGAGCAACGGTAGCGTTATCAGGACTTACTGTAGCTGAGTCGTTCCGCGACGGTGATGAAAAAAGCGGTGGCAGGGATATTTTGTTCTTCGTAGATAATATTTTTCGTTTTACCCAGGCCGGTTCTGAGGTTTCGGCTTTGCTGGGTCGTATGCCTTCAGCCGTTGGTTATCAGCCTACGCTGGCTACTGAAATGGGACTGATGCAGGAACGAATTACCTCAACCAAGCGTGGTTCAATCACCTCCGTTCAGGCCATCTACGTACCGGCAGATGACCTTACCGATCCGGCTCCGGCTACCACTTTTGCCCACCTGGATGCAACAACAGTGCTGAACCGCAAAATATCAGAGCTGGGTATCTATCCTGCTGTCGATCCGCTGGATTCTACTTCCAGGATACTTACTTCCGACATCGTTGGCAAAGAACATTATGACACAGCCCAACGCGTAAAGGAAATCCTCCAGCGTTACAAAGAACTTCAGGATATCATTGCCATATTGGGTATGGATGAATTGTCGGACGAAGACAAGCTGATTGTATTGCGTGCCCGCAGGGTACAACGTTTCCTTTCCCAGCCGTTTTTTATGGCCGAACAGTTTACCGGTAACCCGGGCGTGCTGGTATCAATAGAAGACACCATTGAAGGTTTTAATGTGATTATGAACGGAGATGTAGACAAATATCCCGAGGCTGCATTTAACCAGGTGGGAACTATTGAAGATGCAATTGCCAAAGGAGAAAAACTGCTGGCTCAGTCTTAAAACTGATTATCTGTCTGCCGGTTAAAAAAAATAACCCGCAGCTGGTTTTTTTAAATACACATAAACATGTATTGCGAAATAATTACCCCCGATAAAAATGTTTTCAGCGGCGAAATAAAGCTGATACAGGTGCCCGGCAGCACAGGATCTTTTGAGATTCTGAAGAACCATGCTCCCATTATTTCAACCCTCGCCGAAGGAAGTGTAAAAATCGTGGATAAGAAAGGAGAACGGCACTTTTTCTCCATTGACGGAGGGGTAGTAGAGTTCAAAGAGAATCATGTGATTGTTCTGGCTGAAACCAATTAACAACTTATGATAAATATGCAGCCTGGCATTCGGTGTTCACTTCTGAATATTTTACTTTTCATTTCAGGTATTTCTTTCGGATTTCAAAAAAATGTTAATGCCCAGGAAAAAGTTACCTTTCCTGCTACTGACAGTTTGATTGTAACAGCCGATTTCTACCGTTCATCATCCGATAATCCATACATCATCCTCACCCACCAGGCCGGATTCAGCCGTGGAGAATTCATTGAAACGGCCCCCAGACTGGTAAAACTGGGTTATAATTGCCTTGCCGTCGATTTAAGGGCAGGCGATCAGGTAAACTATATCAAGGATGAAACTTCGCGCCGGGCAAGAAAAGGAGGAACTTCTCAAACCTTACTGGACAGCAAAAAAGACATCTCAGGAGCCATCAATTATGCATATTCAAGAAGTGGCAAACCCGTTATCCTTCTGGGCAGTTCCTATTCAGCTTCGCTTGATCTGCTGCTCGCTAAAGACAATTCAAAAATAAAGGCTGTCATTGCTTTTAGCCCGGGAGAGTTTTTCCCGGGGGTGGAAGTAAATAACGAAATTGAAGGATTGAGCAAACCTCTTTTCATTGGAACTACCAAAGATGAACTACCCTATACAAAAAAAATTTTGCGGAATGTCGAATCCCGGTATTATACACTTTTTACTCCGTCAGGTGACGGTTCCCATGGTTCAAAAGCCCTTTGGTTATCCAGCCCGCAAAGCGAAGAATACTGGCTTGCACTGATGATGTTTATTAATAAACTAAAGGGCAATTAGTGTCTGTCCATAATGTCCGATAACTACGTTGTTGTAAAACAATTCCTTTTCTCAGAAAACACTCAAATCCAGGTTAAAAATAAATTCTGTCTGGTATGAATTATAATCAGGCAGGTAACTGTATCTGATGCCTGCATTAAAGGGAAACAAAAACTGGGCAACATGAAAATCAGCTGTTACCTCAGTGCCAAATGACTGGTAATCTTTGTTTTCGAGATGCAACCCACTGGTTCCCGGCATAAAAATCTCTCCCTGAGCATAATCATAAAATAGTTCCGCTCTGAATCGCTTAATGTATAACAACCTGCTGATGTTCAGGTCAGGGCACCAAAGAGGCAAATCATAATTGGCAGAGAATGTTTTCAATTTTTCAGAGGATAAGGTATGTGAAAATCCCCGGGGAAAAGACAACACTCCTGAATAAATAAATCGCTTGACTTTCTGTTCCTGATAACCAGCTTCGAGTAAGATACTGTGATGCTTCATCAGTCCGGGGAGATACTGCCTTGCCTGCAGAGAAAATACAGTACCAAACTGATTATTCTGTGGGGTTGTATGATAACGTATTTCTGCCAGCTGTCCCAGCCTGGGAATGATATCCTGAACGGAGGTTTTTTGGTACCAGTAACCAACAAGCTGGTATTCGGCAGTTGTAATCCCACGATTGTATTCATTGTTATCATTATAAAAAAAGTAAGAATCGCTATAATTAAGCTTTACGGAAGGGGTAAGTCCGCCAATGACACCGCTGCGCTGAAACGACAAAGGCACATAAACACGGGCAGTATAATTGAGCCCATTGTGGGACAGGTTCACCGAATCCTGCATGGAAGAAGGAATTACATCAGGACTGTTACCATAATTACCCGAAAATTCAAAAACCGGATACAATCCTTTATACACAATTTTTGATTGCAGGTAATTATATCCGTTTTTTCGTGCATAGCCCAATGTAGTAACGGCTGTACCCAGTTTATTTTGGGAAAGCAAGGATATACCCGGATACACTACAGGATCCGTTATACTCAGATTATCATAATCAAAGTAAAAAGGCAGCCAGCTATGAAAATAAAATAAATGGGTGAAACGTCTGTATGGCTTAGCGGAATATGTTGAATCAGGAATCGCGGAACTTTCAATAATTCCCTTCTCCTGTTCAGCAAGTTTTTTATACAATTTTACCGAATTATCCTTCACCTTATTCAGGGGAATCCATTGTTCGGGTTTAAGGGCTGTTTTTACAATGTTATATCCCTGCGAAGAATAATCATTGTAAATCAACTCCTTTCCATTCGCGGAAACTTCGGGGCTGAAAGCACCAAAATGTGAGGAAGTTACCTGGAATCTTTCTCCGGTAGTCAGATCCAGGGCATAAATATTAGTAATTCCGGAATAGGAGCCACTGAAGAAAAGTCTGTTTCCGGAAGCTTCCAGTTCCGAAATATTATTGTATGAAGAAGCCAGCACCTGCGTCCAGGTGCTGTCGTCAGCATTGACAACGGAAATACTTTTGCCCTTTTCTCCCAGCCGGATAACAGCAACCTCCTGGTTATTGTCCAACCACACCGGATGAAGCAACATCTGGTTACCCGGAGAAGTAAGTTTTTTTTCCGGTACGCCATTAAAACTATTCAGAATTACAAGTGCATAACGGTTATCTTCCGTTTCTTCCACAGCGACAATTTTTTTGCCATCAGGCGATAGATCTGGTGCAAAAAACCTTGTTTTATGCGTTATTTGATATGCCTTTCCGGTGCGAAGGTCATATACTTTTATAACATAATAGTTTCTGTGCTCCCACCGGGCATCATTATAACTCTGAGCCCAAACCACCTGGTCATGCCCGGCACTGAGTTTGGCCGGAGCATAATATCCGGGAATATGTATGCGTTTTTCCCGGCCATTTTGATCCAGTGTAACAAAAACTTTAATTTGTCCCGGCCCGTATTTTTCCGCAACCAGTAAACTGTCGTTGATGTAACGGGGAAAACGATAGCTGATATAATCGGAGTTCCGCCGTCTGTTTACTTGTTTGAAGCTGGTATAACTAAGGCTGTCTGCCTGGTACTGCCATTTCTCTTTAAGAAATGAAAAAGTCTCATGATAGAGTTTGTTTTTTCCCGTATTCCCGTATTTATGCATGCCAAAAAAGAATGGAAAAACAGTATAAGGGTGTCTGGCAGTATAATCGAGGGTGCTATCCCATAAGGAAGGACCGTATTTATTTCTGCCATAGGCAACTAACTGATAGCCGTAACGGTAATGATCGGGAACAAAATCCTTATAAGAACCATGTACGGATTTTTCAAAGGAGTATATCTTTTTTCTTTTCAGGGTGAGGGCACGTAATTCCATTTCGAAATCCGGAATACGGCCTCTTCCTGAATGGGAAAGGGCCGTTTCAGTTGCAACGGCATCCCCTTCCAGAAACCATTTGGGAACCATGGCCATCATGGCTCCGGTAGCCTGCTGGCCAAATACAATACGCAGGACTTCAGTGATTCCCTGGTTCATTTTGTCGGTCTGAACAACATGCCTAAGTTCATGGATAACCAGTTGTTCAAGCCATTCCTGGGCATAAATATCCTGTCCGGGTGTAGGATAAAGCTCTACCCGTTTGGGCGCCCAGGCAACCATGCCATTTGATACTGAAGAATGGTTATGCAGGATCACTGATATTTTCTTAGGCTGATCTTTTAGCGTTACATTCACATAATCATAAGCATACTCAAGTATGTTTGCTATGCGCTGAGCTTTATCCTCGTATTTCCGGTCGAAAATGACCTGATAATTTTTGGTGTTGATCTGGGACCAGTGAACCGATGCCGGATCCTGACCTGTTTCATAAAACTGCGAAAAGGCAGTTGGCTGATACAGGAACATCAACAGGAACAAAGCTCCGACAATAGATATATTTTTTTGATAAAATATGCTCATCCCCCGGCTTTCTTCGCTTTGTAACCTTTATCATGCAAAATATCCAGAATTTTGTCGCGGAAATCACCCTGTACAAGAATTTCTCCGTTTTTTACTGTACCTCCCGCACCACAACTGGATTTTAGCTCCCGTCCCAGCTCCTTCAGGTCGTCCTCACTGCCTTTGAAGCCGGTCACCAGGGTAACCTCTGTCCCCTTTCGTTGTTTGCGGTCGAGCA
>DASQZP010000582.1:0-2072 GCA_035638655.1 Bacteroidales bacterium | reverse complement strand
TTCTGTGATCTTTCAATATTACTAAAATCTTTCAAATTCATCTTTTGATAATACGTCTGTCGGATTGATTACCGAACAAGTGATTAAAAGTATAACTATCAGAACAAGGTAATTATTCCTGTTGTCTGGTGAATTGCATTTCAGCACTGATTCGTACTTCATCACTTACCAGCACTCCTCCTGTTTCAAGCGCTGCATTCCAGTTCAGGCCCCAGTCTTTTCTGTTAATCTTTCCGCTTATTGAGAAACCGGCTTTTTCATTCCCCCAGGGATCTTTATTTACACCTCCATATTCAACATCAAGCGTAACTTCATTTGTTTTGTCCCTGATAGTAAGCAAACCGGTTAGTTTATAATTTTCATCGTCAACTTTAGAAATAGATTTCCCTTCGAAAACCAGTTCTTTATAATTTTCAACATCAAAAAAATCAGGACTTTTCAGGTGTCCATCCCTGGTTTCGTCATTGGTATATACAGATGAAGCATCTACAACCACTTTTACGGGTGATTTAGTGAAATCTTCTCCGTCAATAATTGCCTGAAATTTAGTGAATTCTCCTTTAACATTGGTAATCATCATGTGTTTTACCCTGAACATTAATTCACTGTGAGCGGCATCTGATACCCATTTAGTTTTTGTTGTTGTTGTCTTTGTATCCATAGATTTACATTTTATTCTGCCTGTTGGCAGCGGGTTTATAATAATTTCTGCTATCAATACAAAGGTCTTGTAAAGTTGCTTATCAAGGGTAATAGATTTCGGAAAAGATGTGGTATATTTAAGAAATTAACATCTTATTATACTAAAGTCAGTTTTTTCATATCCTCACGGAATTCTGAAGGAGTTTGTCCTGCCTTTCTTTTAAAGACACGTGTAAAGTGCGATTTCTCTTTATAACCCAGATCAAATCCTATTTCGGAAATGGGTTTATCAGTAGTTATCAACAGGTTCTTGGCCTCGGTAAGCTTACGGGTTTCAATTATCTCCGATACACTCTGGTTCAAAATATTCTGACAGATCAAATTGAGGTTTCGAGAAGACATGAATAGCTTCTCAGCATAAAATTCAACTCCTTCAGCTCTTCTAAAATTTTCTTCGAGGATTCGCAGAAAGTTTTTGAAAGTAACATTTTGGGTCATACTGAGTCCCTTTTGATCGGGTTGCATCTTTTTTCTTTCTGATTCTATCATTATGAAAAGTGCACTCAATAAATGTTTTATAACGGCATAGTCCGGATTTTCCTGGTTGGCTTCATTGAACATCATCTCGCATAAAGCAGGCATCCGGTTGAAGCAGGCACCCGGTTGCAATTGTATATTAGCATGTGTATGATACCAGGAATACAACTGAAAAGTAGTTTCAGGAATAAACTCACTTTTAAACCGGAGCACCCAGATGTTGCAATTTCCGTCAACTATTTTCGGGTTAACACGGTGAATTTTCCCACGGGAAACAAAGCTAATATAAGGCGCAGTAAGCAATTCTGATTTAAAATCAATAAAATGCTCCAGGGCACCATCTCTACCAATCAGTAATTCCTCAAATTCATGTTCATGAGGCTGGTTATCGGAAGATGCAACTTCCATGGCATCTGCTGCAGTAAATATATGTATGGAAAAGAGACGGTTCATGTGCAAATTTAAAAAAGGTAGCTAACCGGTCAGTGATTTTCCTTCTCATTCCGGGACTTTTCATCCTGTTTTCTTTTATAACGTCTTACAAGAAAAAAAATAACTACCAGCAAAACCGGCGAAACAAAATACAACAGGATATTTTTCAACGTCAGATCCAGGGGTTGGGATTCCGGATTTGGATAATTTCTGGGTAACTGGGCAAATGTATACTGAACATGCAATAAGAAAAAAGCAGTTACGGTCAACACCCTACTCAGAAAACTGTATTTATTCAATAACTTTTTCATGTTGATAATACAAACTTCATCCATAATTTGTTCACAACTGGTATTCTGTAATAACCATCAGCAGTGGATTTTCAACTGCCTTTATATAAATAAAATACAATGTTTTATTTTATTTTTCGAGACCTTTATTTAACTCTTTTGCTACTTTAA
>DASQZP010000581.1:0-2110 GCA_035638655.1 Bacteroidales bacterium | reverse complement strand
CACAGTCATCCCAAAACCAATTGCTTATCTGGTCAATTGTACGCATGTCTCCATCTTTAGGTCAGCCATTTTTCACGAAGTCAATTCCTCATCGCTCGTCAGAGAGCGGCTTGTTGGCCTCTTGGCCAATACAGCGGCGCTCAACCCTGAAGAATTGGACAACAGCAACGGATTGGTGGCGGAAGAACCGGAGATTTTCGGCCAAACCGTCGCCAGCCTGCATGGGGAACTCGGCATGAAGATTCTAGGAGGCTGCTGCGGAACTGACCACCGGCATATCCGTCATCTCGCAAAACAGCTCACTTCAGACATTCTCAAACCGGAACCTGCGAAATAGTTAGAAGCTATCTCAAAAAAGTCTTTTGGCCCAACCTCTTTGTTGGGTCCTCATTTCAACTCCTCGGAATACTTAAGTATGCCTCCGGGTTGAACCTCGGCCCCGCCTCGACCTTGAACCAAAATCCAATTTTTGAGATAGCTTCTATAATTATACGTCATATCAATTTAAATTTCAGGATCTACTGAAGGGGAATATAACGCTACCTCATTTACAAAAGTGACATATAAGTCGTCTGAGAAGCGAATTTATATGTGGTGGGATTTTAAAGTAAATTCTTTTTTTAAATATTTGGAAATTTAATACAGTGGTGTCGGAATAAAAAACTTCTTTATATATTTGATAGAGGCTATATTTGCGAAAAGATGTGTGGGAAATCAAATATATGCTCATCGAATTTCACACCAATTCCTTTTGAATCGACTCTTACAATTTTACCACCGACAGTGATGTCTTTTTTAATTTTGGGAGGCGACAAAATCATGGTAATTTGCTGATCAATTTGAAAGCTAAAATCAGTCTGAACAAATGCACCGGATTTGCTAATATTTTGAGTCAAACACATGAATGTAAAACCGTTTTTTGAAAGCTCAACGGGGGTTTTTAAAGGTTTCCGAGGACATTCCCTTAACTCGGCATGTTTGGAGCACCCCCTTAATTCTGAATGCCTGGAGAGATACCAACCTGTCAGCTTTTCCAGAAGTTCACACCTTTTTGTTTCTGATATACTCGTAATCAATGACGATAGGTCTTTTCCATTCCTTGCTTTAGCCATCAATACAGCCTGAAGTTTTCGTCTTTCGGTTTCCGACATGTAAGAAATTATTTGAAACAAAAGAGCGTTGACTTCGTATATGTTAAATCTATCATTATTGGTCATAGAAAAAGTTCCAATTTGTTGTCCTTTTTTTCGAATTTTTAGACAAGGTTCCTGATGGCTTCTTGAGCAAGATCAAAGATAGGCTTTTCAGCGTCAATGATAGGGGTTCGCGTAAAAATAACTTCATATTTTGCATTTCTGCGAAGTTATTTTTACGCGAACTCTAAAATGCTTCAACGCCTTTAGTATATCGGGATCAATCCTTGTCGCGAACATCTTTTTTCACTTTGGAGGTTTTTATAACAAAAATTATCATGCCTGCAAAGAAAATTATATGACAAGATAACCCAAAACCACGGTAAAATAAAATATCAAGCATCGCGCTTGAAGAAACCTGTGACCAAAAGTTTGTGGACGGTTTATTCCTGTGGACCGGAAAAAGGCCTTCGGACACTTTTGTTTTTTACAGAATAGAAGCAGAAGGGATTACCCCCGGCACGATATTTATTTTTCAGGCATACAGGTAAATTATTAACCCTTAAGCCGATCTTTCAGACTTTAGGTAAAGGTAAATAATCACAGCAACATAAATAAGTGTGATGCCTAAAATTATATACAATAGCATGTCATTTCTCCTATATGTATATATCGGCAGATATATCTAAATTTTAAACACTTTCAAGAACAGTTGACGATTTAAACAAGAAGGGGTTAACCAAAATCATGGCCAACCCCTTTAAAATAATGTCTTTTATGGGTGTCGAGAGACAGAATCGAACTGTCGACACGGGGATTTTCAGTCAGTCTTAAGATTTTTCATGGTTTTTTATCTTTCTCCCCGATGTCTTTTTTGGATTTACGATCATCCGTAAATTAGTTGACCATGAATTGAGCTCTACGATTTTTGCCCCAAGAAGCCTCATCTTGACCCATAGCGATGGGTCGCTCTTCAC
>DASQZP010000580.1:0-2323 GCA_035638655.1 Bacteroidales bacterium | reverse complement strand
GATCGATCGACCCACCGAAGCCCTGAAGGTCCATTTTTGCAGTTCCCACGAACCACTTACCTGGGGAAGCAACTCAAAGCCAAAATTATCATCATAATCACCACGTAAACTACCTGTTAGGTTTACTGATGCCGCCGGTTTAAAAAACAATACCGTATACGTTCCCACATGCTTATCCTGGTGGTCACCCCTGTCATTGCTCTTAATGGTACGCAAATCAGTTTGTGCACCCAGTCCCAGTTTGAGATTTTGTTTAAAGTTGATGGTATGGTTCAGTTGACCATTCAGGAACTTTGTCTGATGTACGCTGGCTGTAAACGCCGGATTGAAAAGGAAGGAGTCACGGGTGGTTTTGTAGGCCAGATTAAAACTGGTACTTGAGAGTCTTCCTGCATGGGATATCTGTAACTGGTTCCACGACGTATTGACCTGTTCACGGGACTCGTCATACGGACTGCGGGTGTAAAAGTATCGGGCATTGAAATTCCGGTAATCATAAGCGGATCGCAATGAGGCTTTCCAGTGGGGCGAAAACTGATAGGTTCCGGAAAGGGAGGCTGTCTTGAGGATAAAGTCAGCATTTTCGCCAGATGGAAGCGCCTGGCCGTCCGACTGGTTCACCATGAGTCCGCCACCCAGTTTCAGTTTTTTGCCGTTCAGGAAACCACCGGCGTCTCCGCTTATCAGGTTATGCTGTCCATAACTGAGTCTGCCGTCAGCAACAGAAGGTTGTTTGTCGTCTCCTGAAAAGGTTTTTGTGATAATATTGATCACACCACCTACAGCATCACTGCCATACATTGCAGTAGCCGGGCCGCGGATAATCTCTATCCTGTCTATTTCTGAAAGAGAAACCGGCAAATACCCGTTAAAATGTGCGGTTAACGGATCATTGAGCCGCATGCCGTCTATAAGCACCAGCACCTGACTGAAGGTGCTGCCCCGCATGGATATATCCGATTGTACACCAAATCCGTTACGTGATTGTACCACCATCCCTGGGAGATAACGCAGCAGTTCTTCCGGGGAGTCAACCGGTAACTGCCGTATCTCATTATGACTGATAATGGTTATATCACGACCTGTTTCATTCGTAAGCTGATCTACACGGGTAGAATATACTTTTACTTCTTTCAGGTCGGCTTTAAAAGGGCTTTGCGCAAAAGTACCTTTCACACAGGCTGAAAACAATACCAGCAACAGGAGTCTGCCAGCAGGCTTCAGGTATAAACAGTTTATTTTGAGCATTGTATAGTTGGTTTTTTGGTTATGCTTGGTTTTCAAAAATTTATGCAAAACAACGTATTTTTTCTGAGAATTAATGTTTGACAACATGCTAAATTAAAATTAAATAAGTCAGCCCTGCTGGTGAATTAACTATTGTCAGACAGTTATTCTGGTTTTTCTGTTTCTATACGTGATAAAAGTATACTGCTTATGTCTGAGAAAAAATAATAACCGGTTATTTAATGCAGGTTGTGTATAAAATATGAGTATTGGGAATCATGTATAAAGCTAATATCCAATTAAAATAGGTATAAAAAAATTCCGCTTACACGTCCCCCTTTAGGGACTGAGGGGAAGTGTGGGGGAGTATTAATCTAAAGCTGTATGGTCTTCCTGAATATGATTCATAGCCTTATTTATAATTTCTTTGAAACGCTCCGGTTCTGAAACGTGCATAAGCTGATCTCTGATGGAGGAGGCCCCCGGAAAACCGGTAACATAAATCTTAAAAAAACGCTTCAGAATATTGTAATTTTTGCTGGTTTTCCGGGTTTTTTCAAAAAGATCTATGTGCCTTAGCAATATCCGGAGTTTTTCCAATGGCAAATGCGGGGTTGTTTCAGAGTTAAACAGCCAGGGATCTTTAAATATTCCGGTTCCTACCATAATGCCATCTGTATTATACCTGGCCGCATGTTCAAGTCCGTCCTGATAGGAGATGATATCGCCGTTGCCAATGATTGGGGTAGAAGGGGAGAGGCGGTTTCTCACCTGCACTGCTTTGTTTATTTCCTCCCAGCTTGCATTACCGTCAGAAAGTTGTTTTTGGGTGCGCCCGTGAAGGGTTATGGCGGCTGGTTTTGCTTTCAGTAGATTTTCAATCCAGGCTTCAGTCTGGTGTGCTTTCAGCCCGGTTCTGGTTTTCACACTTACCGGCAATGGTGAGCCTTCCCGGGTAGCTATTATAATTTCTCCGGCAAGGTCCGGGTAACCTATCAATCCTGAGCAGGCATTGTGTTTGACGATTTTCTTAACCGGACACCCCATGTTGATATCAATTCCATCGAAATTGTAGTCCTGGTATATCCTGGCAGCA
>DASQZP010000579.1:0-7281 GCA_035638655.1 Bacteroidales bacterium | reverse complement strand
TCACAGGTGCATTGAGAGGAAAACCTGGTTATATAAAGATGCCCCAGGGATTCGATTTAAGTGAATGTCAGATACGTACATTTGAGATATGGGTGGCAAATGGTGCCCCAAACAATTAGAAATATCCTTGAAAATTATTTACTAATCTCATTTTACTCATCCCATGAAAAAAACACTTATTGGTGTATCCGGTCTGATTCTCTTTCTTATTTCTGCCTGTTACTATGATAGTAAGGAATACCTTTATCCGGAATTAAATTCAACTTGTGATACCACAAATATCAACTTTTCTTCCATTATTAAACCGATTATAGATAATAATTGTAAAACATGCCACAGCGGATCTGTACCATCAGGGAATGTCCGCCTTGAAAACTACACACAGGTAAAAGCAATTGCTGATAACGGAAAACTTGTGGGAGTGATAAACGGAAGCGGTGGTCTGCCGCTCATGCCTCCGGGAGCTCCATTAAGTTCCTGCCAGATAACAAGCATTGAAAAGTGGGTTACTAATGGAGCCCCTGATAATTAAAATCCTAAACCTGAATACTTCAGGACTTCATAAAGAGAAACCTTTCATCGCTGAATAAAATCAAGTCGGAAAATGGATAAAGTCTATGAATTAATTTAATTAATAATTAAAATAAATATTGTCCGATATGACATTTAGAACCTTACTTTCCGTATTTATACTACTGGTATCGCTTGCCGTAAGAAATACTAAAGCACAGGATGATGACCTGATGAATTTGCTAAACCAGGAAACCGGAGCAAAAACCAACTATGCTTTTGCCACCTTTAAGTCGACACGGGTTCTTAACGGTCATTCTATTGAGCGAATGCAGAAAAAACAGCTTGATGTTCGTATTGAGCACCGTTTTGGAAGATTGAATACGGGCGCATATGAATTTTTTGGTCTGGATCAGTCTAATATTCATTTAAGCCTGGAGTATGGGTTAACCAACTGGCTGATGGTTGGACTGGGCAGGGGCAATTATCAAAAAACTGTTGATGGGTTTTATAAGCTTAGTCTTTTGAGACAATCAACCGGGGCAAAAAATATGCCGGTAAGTATTTCATTTCTATCGAGTATTGCTGTTGATGGACTGCGATATAATGTTGGAGAAGGCAATACCTACTATTTTTCGAACCGTCTCGCCTACTGTCATCAGGTACTGGTAGCACGAAAATTCAGTGAAGGACTTTCACTACAACTGGCGCCCACCATTATCCACCGTAATCTTGTTCCTACAGAGCTGGATCCAAATGACCTGTTTGCCATGGGAATGGGCGGACGAATAAAACTTTCGACTCATGTATCCTTCAATGTAGAATATTATTATGTATTGAGACCTTTTTACAATATCAAAAATTTCGACACCACAAATCCACTTTCTGTGGGTTTTGATATAGAAACCGGAGGGCACGTATTTCAGTTATTATTCACTAATTCTGTTGCCATGATAGAAAAAGGATTTATAGGAGAAACAAATGGAAGCTGGGGAAAAGGCGACATACATTTTGGTTTCAACATTTCAAGAGTGTTTAGTTTCAAGTAATTAAACAACGCGTATAAACCTTTCATCTCTCCCGTTGTTTATTAGGTTATTAAAAACCTGTCCTGGAAATAAAAGATCTTATTATACTTTTTTATGGACAGCTAAATCTGAAAAAAAGTGAATGCTATGAAAAGAATCGTTTTAATAGGGTTGTTTGCTTCTCTTATTATCAATGCCTATGGACAGGACAAACTTTTTACACGTACAGGGCATATTTGGTTTTTCTCTCATACTCCTGTGGAAGACATTGAAGCGCATAATAAACAAGTATCAAGTATTATTGACAAGAGTAATGGTGGAATCGTATTTTCGGTACCCATGATCGCTTTCCAGTTCAAAAAAGCATTGATGGAGGAACATTTTAATGAAAATTATGTGGAAACCGACACTTATCCCAATGCTACTTTTAAGGGAACTATTAAAAACATTAAAGATGTGGATTTCAGTAAAGATGGACAATACCCGGTAACAGTTAGTGGAAATTTAACCCTGCATGGTGTTACAAAACCGGTTGAGACCAAAGGATTGCTTGAGAAAAAAGGAGATATCGTTCACGGAAGTGCCACTTTTACTATTGCGCCGGAGGATTACAACATTGAAATACCTGGGATTGTAAGAGATAAAATTGCCAAAACAATGGATGTACATGTAGACATAGATTATAAACCATTCACAAAATAATAAGTCTTCAGACTAAAGTTATGTCAAAGCAATTAAGGATTGTATTGTTGATCATTCTTGCATTGATCCTGGTAGGTGGATATGCAGGATACAGGCTTTATAACAAGCCATATGCAGATATGATTACAGCCCAGCCTGATTTCACGCTTTCAGCAAGTGATTTACTCGACGATTTTACCTTTGATGAGGCGGCAGCCAATCAAAAATATTATGAAAAGATTGTTCAGGTTAACGGCAAAATTGTAGCCCTTGAAAAAGGGGATCAGGGAAAATACACATTAGTTTTGTATGATTCAATGTCGGGAATACGTTGTTTGCTGAATGATCAGACTTCCGAAAAAATGGATACCGTACAAATCAAACCCGGGATTAAGATTACAGTAAAGGGAAATTATGCAGGCTATGACGATCTCTTTTCAAATGTATTGCTCAATCGTTGTATTGTTGTTAAGAAGGATTAACCACGCAAAGCTATTTCCTTCAATACATTAAGCTGCCGGATTTCAATTTTTTTGCCATTTGCGGTAATAACTCCCTCGTGCTCTAATTCTTTAAGAATTCGTATGGCACTGTCTTTTGACATGCTAGAGAGGTCAGCAATATCCTGCCTAGAAATAGTAAGGTCAAAAGCCTGTGAATCATATATTTCATTTGAAAGATATATGAGTACATCTGCTATTCGTCCGTGCATTTGTTTTTGCGTAAGACTAATAAATCGCTCGTATGTCCGGGAAGTATTTAAACTCTGATTGCGCATGTATAATTCCATAAAATCCGGGTTTCTTCGTACAACTTCCTTAAAATTGTTGACATCGATAAAACAGGCCGCAGAAGCTTCCAAAGCTGTAACTGAATAATGATATCTGTTATCAATGTATATGCCGGGCCCGCCAAAAACCTGCCATGGTTTCACTATTTTGAGTATAAGATTCCTGTTATTAAACCCTTCGATATACATCTTTGCCAGGCCGGTAGTAAGAGAAATAACATGAGAAGAGGCAGTGCCCTGTTTGATTATATTCTCTCCGGCCTTAAATTTAACCTCGTACCGGTTATTATTAAGTATAGCCAGATCCTCTTCGGGTAATATTCTAAAAAGCGGCGATTTACTGTTACAATTCTCGCATTCCTTACAATTGGGAGAAGTATGAAATTGGGTCATAAATAAAGTTCCTCGTAGCGTTTTTTATCAAGTTTTCTTTTAAAAGCAACAAATAATGGTAACCATCATTAATTCAAACCTGATCAATTACACAATTATGTACTTCCAAACAAATTTCAATTTAAATAAAACAATGAATATATCTATACTCATAGATGTCTCAAATTTAGCAAAATAAAGCATTATTTATTTTTTCTGCAATAAAAATTACACTAAGAAATTGGAGCAAAACGCATAAACAACTGATTCATTTATATTAAGAGACTGGATATTCCCATTTTCTAAAATGACATTTATCGTTTTTTGTCCCGGAATATACCTTTGGTAAGTAAAAAATATCTCTTCACCTCTCTGTTATATAATTCACGCTAAAGCCATACTTTTAGGGAATAATTAGAATTACTTTAACAACATTAAAGGGAAAATTAATTTCTTAATTAAAAAACTCATAAACAATTGATTAATAACAAAACCAAATTTATGCGAAAGAAACTATTTCTAAAAGCATTACCTTTTTTAACGGCAGTATTCCTTATTTCGGTTACTTCCTGTGAAAAGGTAACACTGAAACCGGTAGATGTTGGAGAGGTTAGTTTTAGTAAAGACCTGATTCCAATTTTTACAAAAAACTGTGCCGGATGTCATGGTGACGCCCTGAATCCTGATCTGAGAGCCGAAAATGCTTATAAATCGCTCACCGAGGGAGGATATGTTAACACCACAGATCCTGAAAACAGTGAACTTCTCAAAAAACTTAACGCTGGAAGTCACCAGGCAAGAGCCACTGATGTGGAAAAAGAGAAAATTAAAGCCTGGATTGAGCAAGGGGCTAAAAATGATTAGAAGATTCTAAAAACATTAAAAAAACAGTAAACACTAATAATTGACCAGGTATGAAGAAATTAACATTTATTAAAAAGGCAGCTATTAAAAAATTAATACTACTGGGTATCGCGGTACTAATTACCAGCGTTTATACCTCATCATTTGCACAGGATACTGAAGAAACTCCTGATTATCCTGTCAGAAATCCTTTCGAAACCGGAACGTTGATCGATAATCAGACTCCATTAACACCTTACAAAGGGATGATTGAGTTTCAGATTTATCATCGCTTTGGTACTGTTAAAAATGGAATATCAGACTTATATGGTATCTACGCACCTTCAAATATCCGTCTGGGATTGAATTATGGTGTTACAGATAAGATCATGGTTGGAATTGGAACCACCAAAGATTATAAGCTTCAGGATATTCAGTGGAAGTACAATTTTTTACAGCAGACCCGGTCAGGCAAAGTACCGGTATTTCTTACCTATTATGGTAACATGGTAATTGATGCAAGAGCTGACGAAAATTTCGGTCCGACAGATAATTATCTTTTCATTCACAGAATATCTTACTTCTCACAGCTTATTCTGGCCCGGAAATTCAATGATATTTTCACATTCCAGATTGCTCCGGAATGTGTATATTATAATGCTGTTGATCCGGGCATGAAAAATTTTAATGCCGGATTATCACTGGGTGGCCGTGCCAAAGTACTGCCTTCTACTTCAATTATTGTTGAATATGACCAGCCATTTACAAGTACTGATGTAAATAATCCAAAACCCAACCTTGGATTTGGTGTAGAGATTGGCACCGGTACGCATGCTTTCCAGATTTTCATGGCTAATTACAGTCAGATTATCAATCAGCGAAACCTTGTTTATAATACCAATGATTTCACTGATGGAGATTTAGCACTTGGTTTTAACATAACTGTCAGATTCTAAACAATGTATTTACTATGCAGCTAAGAAAAAAAATTAAATTAGCAGGTTCCGGTCTGTTGGCTGTCAGTTTTGTACTGCTGCTTATCAGTATGGCTTTTGCCAGACAGGATAGTCAGGAGGGGCAGGATGAGCAGGCAACAGTTGAGAAGAAAGCTCCGGTTTTTGCGGCAGAAAATGATAAATGCCTGAAATGCCACGGACAAAAATGGTATACCTACGAAAATGAAAATACCGGAACAACTGTTAAGAAAACCATGTGTCCGAATCGTGTAATTGATACTGTTAAATTTTATGAATCAAATCACCGCACGTTTCGCTGTACTGATTGCCATTCACCTGACTATGAGACTTTCCCGCATTCAGGTGAATTAAGAATGGAAACCATGTGGACCTGTATGGACTGCCATGGTTATGACGAGAATTTCGCTAAATATCACTTTGAAGAAATTGATGAACAATATCAAAAAAGTGTGCATTTTACAACAAATCCGGACGGCTTTTCCTGCTGGAAGTGTCATGACCCTCATACTTATAAAACATTTGCCCGTCACAGCAAAGATGTTTTAGCCACTGTTACCTACGACAATAACATTTGTCTGAGCTGCCATGCCAATAAAGACCGCTATATGTTGCTGTCAGACAAAGAAAATGTTAACCTGATAGATAAACACGACTGGTTACCTAACCAGGAGAGACATTTTCAAAAAGTGCGCTGTATTGAATGCCATGCCACACAACACGATAGCTTGCTTGTATCACACAATATCAGACCAAAAGAAGAGGCTGTCAAGAATTGTGTTGAATGTCACTCACAAAACACCATTCTGATGGCATCACTCTATAAACATGAAGTGATGAATAAACGAAGCGAGTATGGCTTCCTTAACGGCCCGTTGCTGAAAGATTATTATGTAATTGGTGCAACACGTAACTATTATCTGAATGTGATCAGCGTGATTATATTCCTTATTGCCATAGCAGGCATTATTGTTCATAGCATTATGAGGGCAACCGTAAAAAACAAAAAGAAATAATTATGTCAGAAAAAATATATTTTTATCCGGTGTGGCTCAGAATATGGCATGGCCTCAATGCTTTGTGTTTTCTGGTGCTGATAGCCACAGGAATCAGCATGCAATATTCTGATCCTGCATACCCGATCATTCCTTTCGACACCTCAGTTTCACTTCATAACGTGGCTGGGGTTATCCTTACTTTCAACTATCTGCTATTCTTATTTGGCAACCTTTTTTCAACGAACAGACAGTTTTATAAAGTGAGAATTAAGGGAATGTATTCCCGCATAAAGAAACAATTCGTATATTATGTTTTTGGAATGTTTAAGGGTGAAAAAGCTCCTTTCCCAATCAACAGGGAAAGAAAATTTAATCCCTTGCAAAAGACTACCTATGTGTTTGCGATGTTCATTGGTCTGCCAGTAATTTTCATAACAGGCTGGGCTCTTCTCTATCCCGAATTTATCATCGAAAGGGTATTTGGAGGCAGTGGGATATTTATGACAGATATTTTGCATGTTGTGGTAGCATTTTTGTTATCAATCTTTATGATCATTCATATTTATTTTGCCACCATTGGTCCTTCACCTGCATCTAATTTCAAAGGTATTGTCAACGGATGGCATGAGACACACGACTAAATTATAATTATTCATACGTTTAATCATTTAAAAGGAGGTTTTATGAAACTCGTTATAAAATTTAAATTTTTAGCTGCCTCAGCCCTCGTGCTGGGAGGATTGGTGCTTGCATCTTTTACTGTTCCACAGCCTAAGCAACCTGCTCCATGGCCGGTTCCAAAAGAATACAAAACAATGAAGAATCCGGTTCCGGCTGATGCCAACTCAGTAAAGGTTGGAAAAAGCCTGTATAACAGGTATTGTGCATCCTGCCATGGCAGAACAGGCTTAGGTGATGGTCCGAAAGCCCGCATGCTGGATACCTTCCCCGGCGATTTTTCAGGATCTGCATTCCAGTCTCAAACCGATGGAGAAATTTTCTACAGAACAAAAGAAGGTCGTGGTGATATGCCAGGATACGACAAAAAGGTACCCGATGAAGATATCTGGAGCATGGTAAACTAC
>DASQZP010000578.1:0-2326 GCA_035638655.1 Bacteroidales bacterium | reverse complement strand
TTTCCTGCTTTGGGCCGACCCGCAGTTTGTGCGTGATTATGTAAAAAATTTTCCGGGAGTAGGTAAATATATTAATGGCGTTTCTATTGGATCCGATGGGTGGGTATTTACAAACGTATTTACGAATAAAGATCCTTATTTCAAGGATAGGGATATGTTAAGCATTCAACGGACCTGGTATATGCAAAAACTATGGGGACGTATTTTATATAATCCCAATATTTCGGATGATTATTTTAAAACATGCCTTGCATTTAAATATCCAGAGGTTTCATCTGATACTTTGTTTCAAGCCTGGAGCAGAGCCTCAAGGGCAGTTCAGTTGGCCAATGAGCAAGTTACGGGAACCTGGGACCTTGACTTTAAGTGGTGGCCTGAAGGATGGACTTCGCATAAAGGATTCTTAAGCCTTGAAGATACCCGGAAAGTTGAACCCATGAGGGGTTCAAATCTTTGTAGTTTTGTACAAACCGCTCAGGGGGAATGTGGAACCAAAGTTTCAGCTTTCACTACTTCAGATGAAATTGAACAATTGGCAAACAAAGCGCTGGCAAGCTTAGAAGGATTGCATGCCAGTTCAAACAAAGAATTAGAACTCACCTTGAAAAACCTGAAAGCAATGGCATATTTGGGATTGTATAACGCCAATAAATTTCGGGCAGCAATTTATTTGGAACAGGATAAGAAGGAGGAAGCGTTGGATGCCATTGGTACCGCTTACTGCTACTGGAAAAACTATACGAATAGAATGGACGAACTTTTTGTTGGGGTGGATTTGCAACGCAATCTGGATTTTATAAACTGGCACGTTCATGATAAAGACGCTTTAAATGATTATTTAAAGTCGGGTGGTAACGGGGAACCCAATTGCTCAGATAAAAATTAAACATGGATATTATAACTACAAAAAAATAATATAAAATGGATATAAAAAAAATTACATTGAGAATATTTTTTCTGTTGTGTCTGTTTTTTGCCTTAAACAATATCACAAATGCAGAATCGGAGAACTCAACTGGATACAGTAAGGTCACCATCAGTATTGATAAAAATTCACCTATGGCGGTTTTTGGAGCTTCAAAAATTGAAACGGCTCTTCAAAAACTAAAAATTACACACAGGATAATTGATAAGTCTGCAGCAACAGGTAAGGAACAAGTTCAACTTAATATTGTAACGGCAGATAACGATCCGCAAATAAAGAAAGAAGGATATCGTATCAGTAAATCAGAGGATTCGTATGTTGTTTCTGCTATCGACAATTCGGGGGCTATGTATGGTCTAATGGATATGGCCGAGCAAATTGAAATGCAAAAGGGATTGAGTAAAATTGAAGAAAAACTGGTTAACCCACGCTTTGAATTTCGTGCAATTAAATTTAACCTGCCCTGGCATTCATACAGGGAGAATGAAGCCCTCCAGGCAAATGACGAATTGAGCAGAGACCTTGATATGTGGAAGGCATTTCTTGACATGATGGCTGAAAACAGGTTCAACGCACTCACATTGTGGAGTTTGCATCCGTTCCCGTATCTTGTAAAAACAAAAGACTTTCCCCTGGCCACACCTTTTTCAGATGCAGAATTAGCGGAGTGGAAAACATTCTGGACGGCTTTGTTTCGAATGGCAAAAGAGAGGGGGATTGATACTTACTTAATAAACTGGAATGTTATTGTTTCCAAAAGCTTCAAGGAAAATTACGGTGAAGGCAATACCGGACTTTGGGCTGATGGTTATACTTCACCCCAAATTGAAAAATACACACGAGAATCGGTCACCCAGGTCATCAATGAATATCCTGACCTTACAGGACTTGGTGTTACCATGGGGGAGGCTATGCAACACTGGGATGCCAATCAACAAACTGATTGGATTAAGAAAACAATTTTTGAAGGAATTAAAGACGCTGATCGTAAGATAAAATTTATCTATCGCGCAGCCCTTTCCGGGGATCACAAGCCACACAGAGAAGCCATTGATAATTCCGGTCTTGATACACCTGAAAATCCTATTATTGTGGAGCTCAAGTTTAACTGGTCTCATGGGCACTCAACAACTGCTCTGGTAAAAGCCCACGGGGGCGGTACGGGAGAAGAATACTGGAAGAATCCTGCTCCCAGCCATCATAAAATGGCCTGGATGATACGAAATGAAGATTTCTTCAGGTTACGCTGGGGAGAACCGGATTTCATCAGAGAACATATAAAAGTCAACGGACAGGATTATGTAGGAGGTTATTTCATCGGTTCCGAATGTTATATACCGGCTAAGGATATTTTTCATAAACCGAATCATCCACACGTTAACTGGAAGTATGCATTTCAGA
>DASQZP010000577.1:0-7555 GCA_035638655.1 Bacteroidales bacterium | reverse complement strand
CAGCCAAGAAACAACCTTATAACCGCAGCCTGCTGCAGGAAATGCTGAAGAAACGCATTCGGATGATCGATTACGAATACCTGACGGAAACCAATGGCAATCGTGTAGTAGCCTTCGGCCGCTGGGCTGGTATCGTGGGTGCTTATAAGGCATTACGGGCCCGTGGCTTACGTACCGATAATTTCAAACTCAAACCGGCACACGAATGCCATGACATGGATGAGCTGTTTGCCGGTTTGAAAAAGGTCAAACTTAAACCCATTAAGATCCTGGTGACAGGAGAGGGCAGGGTAGCCGGCGGTGCCCTGGAAACACTGTCGAACCTGAACATCAGGAAGGTCAGTCCGGAGGAATTCCTGAAACAGACCTTTGATGAACCGGTGATTTGCCAGGTGGGGCCGCAGGATTATGTTGAACATAAAGAAGGAAAACCATTTGATTTTGGCCATTTCATGAAACATCCTGAGGAATATACTTCTACTTTTCTGCCTTTCACGAAAGTGACGGATATTTTTATTGCCTGTCATTTCTGGGATCCCGCCTCGCCAAAATTCATGACTATCGAGGATATGCAGGCGCCTGATTTTAAGATGTCGGTAATTGCCGACGTAAGCTGTGACATTGATGGTCCCATCCCTTCCACCATCCGCGCTTCCACCATTGCGGATCCTTTTTATGGTTTCGATCCGGTTACCGGAAAAGAGGTAAAGCCATTCAGCAACAAAAAACACATTACGGTGATGGCGGTGGATAATTTACCGGGCGAACTGCCACGCAATGCCTCCAGTGATTTTGGGAATGCCCTTATCGATAAAGTTTATCCATTTCTCTTTGGCACGGATTCAGGAGGTATGATCGAAAGGGCTACCATCACCCGTCACGGAAAACTAACAGAACGATTTGGTTATTTAAAGGATTTCGTGGAGGGGAGAGACGGTAGTTAATTCGGTTGTTTATTCGGTAGATGGTTCAAGCATCTGCTTGGACCCTTTATGTTAGTTCGGTTGTTTATTTGTTACTCGCTCCCGCAAGCTAAGCCACAATCTGGATGCTACTCCCTCACACATGCCAGGCCACGGGCTGGTCGTGAGCTTTGTCACCCACAATCCGCCCACAAGCCAGACAAAGGTTCGTGATCCTTGCCCACACCAGGCCCTCGCGCAGTACAAAGGCAAGGATTCGGTTGATTATATTAATGGTTTGAATGTTTGAATTGGTTTGAAATCGTTTGATGTTGTTTCACGTTCAACATTTATAGAAAATTAAAACGTTTCAAGTCACTTAGTGACGGCATTATGGTAGAAAATCAATTAAGAATATTGTACAGCAGCTCCGTAGGTGCGGCATTATTCATTCTCATCATGCATTATTTACCTTCATTTAAATATAGGATACATCAGGCAAAACGTGCTTTGTCTCTACAAACTAACTTTTATAACTACATTTCCTTTTTTATGCCCTTGTTCAGCATACCTGTGGGCTTCCACAATTTGATTGATGGGGTACACCTTGTCGATGACAGGCCTTATTACCCCTTTTTCGAGAAGCTCTTTAAGGATTTGCAGGTTTTCTTTGGTTTCTTTGGCTATGCCTCCAATCACTTTTTTGCCGCTGGTCATAGAGGTCCACAGTCCTTTCATTACCGGAGACAATGACATATGAACTGCCCTGAGATAGCAGCCATTCTTAGTCAGAGATTTCACACTGTCAGAGAAAGGGCTTTTCCCTACAGTGTCAAATATGATGTCCCAGGTTTCTCCAGGGGATTTAAAATTCTCTTTGGTATAGTCAATTACTTTATCTGCTCCCAGTGACTTCACTAATTCTACGTTTGCTGTGCTGCAAACAGCGGTAACATCAGCTCCGAAATATTTTGCCAGCTGCACTGCATAAGTTCCGATGGCTCCAGAGGCACCGTATACCAGGACACGTTGTCCGGCACTGATGTTTCCTTTTTTTAGAAAATGCAACGCCGTATTGCCCCCGAAAATTACCGGGGCTGATTCTTCCCAGCTAAGATTGGTTGGTTTTGTTAATACGGGTCCGTCTTCCGGAAGGCATATATATTCTGCGTAGGTTCCCATTTTAAGTCCGGCTGAACCGAAAACCTGATCTCCCTTCTTAAACTGTTTGACATTTTTGCCTGTTTCTTCCACTTCACCTGCCAGCTCTGTGCCAAGAACGGACCACCTGGTTGGTTTAAAAAGACCGCTGATGAACCGGGCGACAAACGGGTCAGCCTTTCGCATGCGAAAATCTCCTGAGGTCACTGTTGTGGCATGTATTTTAACCAGTATTTCATTTTCTTTAGGCACAGGTTTTTCAACTTCATCAAGATGAAGAACTTCCGGTGGTCCGTATTGAGTGTATACAACTGCTTTCATGGGGTTGGTGTTATGGTTGGTTTACTGATTTTTTTGTTCGGTCATTCTTCTTTTAGTGAATAAGTTACGAAATAAATTTCACTTCATGGGCAAACAACGCAAATTATCAAAGAGGTTTAGGACACGCGCGCCATTGCCAGAATAAACAAAATTGATGCAATGCAATGAATGGATGTGCCTTTTACCACTGGCTGATTATGGGCCACCGATGTAATGCGCCTGTCAGCACTGGTGTTCCAGTATAAGAATGAGCTAAATCCTATTATATTATCATTGTTTATTCACGCGAAGCTACTTCCGGCTACTGCCTTCTGACTTCATGCTTCAGTTTTATATCCTGGATTTTAAATCATAAAATGCATCATTTTATTTTCAATCCAAAGAGAAGACGCATAAATCTTACTCTGCGGATAAGCAGGTCATAGGTTAACAGGCATCCTCCTGCTGTTATGACTACAACCAGGATAAATTTAACTATTACCGGAATATCGAGGGGTATCAGCAGGTAGGAAGCAACATACAAAAAGATCATATGTAAAATGTATACCGGGTAGGCTCCCTGACTCAGATATTTGAGCGTTTTTCCCGGGCGGTTCAGGTATTTATAAGCAAACCCAAATGCTGCAAAGATCCATGTTCCAGATTCAACTGCCATCAGATAACCCGGTGCTTTCAGTTTAAAGATAACTAGACGGACTACAAATAACAGCATTGCTGCTGACAATAGATATAACCTCCATTTAAGTACTGTCTTCCAGAATCCTGAGCCAGTGAGAATACAGGAGAATCCAAAGAAAAAAGCGAGCAGCCCAAGGAAAAATCCATGCCAGGTCATGGCATACATTTCATAACTCTCGGGTTTTACTATAAGCGTTTCTGCCACAAAAGCGGCTATAATGAAGAAGAGTCCAGCTGGTCCTTGTAAAAGCAAATCTATCCATCTGTGCAATCTGCCATGCTTGTTGTTGTTAAGATAGATGAACAGCGGAGAGAGCAACAAAACATAGATGAATATATTGGCAAGAAACCAGAGGTGACCCGGGCCGGGGGCATACCGGATCTCCTGATGGTAATACTGTTGCCAGATGAACAGATGTAACGGAACGATGAAAAGCAATCCAAAAAGGAAGGGCAACAAGATTCTTCTGCTTCTTTCTGTTAGCAATTGTTTCCAGCTCCTTTTACGGATTGCAAAACCTACCCCCATGCCCGACACAAAAAACAACAGCGGGATACGCCATACATTCAGCAAGCTCATGGGGATCCAAAGTGATTCAAGTGGCTGATCACTCTGGATAAAGCCGAAAAATACTCCCCAGGGCTGAAAGACAATAGAAATGTGGTAAATAAGCAGCAGTCCGATGGTTATAACTCTTAACCAGTCGATGTCATATCTTCTTTCTGAAGTTTTCATCTGAATTAGATTTAGTGTTTTAGATAATTTACTATTTCAACAGCGCAGCTATTTCCGGTCTTGTCCTTTCAATCCTCGAATAATTCAGCTTAAGTCCGAATGGTCCAAGGCCCTTGCTGATCTGGTCATAAATTTCTTTTACATCTTCGAAAGGTGGCGTGACTGATTCCAATGCGGTGGATCCGAAATTGTTTCTGATTTGTTTGTCAGCACCATTTTCCAGCAATGCTTTCAGTATTTCGGTACGACAAAAAAATGCAGCGGAATGTAAAGCTGTTGAACCATCATTGTTTTGCAGGTTAACATCTGCTCCTGCCCTGATCAATGCCAGTGCCACATCCGTTTTGCCAAAAACAGTGGCAGTAATAAGCGGAGTAGAACCGCCTGCCGGTTCCTTTACATTCAAATCGGTACCTGCAGCAATATGTTGTTGAATTGCCGGTAAATTACCCGTCAGGGCTGCTGTCTGAATATCAGTATCAGGAGCTTTTACAGATTCTGATTGTTTAACAGAATTGTTGGTCTTGCCAGTTTTCTGGCTTTGTTGACTGCTACAGGACCCAAGTACAAATAATAATGTAATGAGTGAAAAAACAACTGTAGTTTTCATTGATAAGTGATAATGTGTTTTCATTTTTTCTGAGTTTTAATGGTTATAAATTTGATGGTGTAAAGGTCCGGCAAGTTGTGATGCAGCGCTAATAAAGGATGCGGCAATGATTATAAGGTTTGGAGAGAGAGTTGCAAATATGGCGCAGGGATATAAATTATGCAGCAAAGTAAGCTTCAATCTTTATTTTTTAATTTGTATCTTGTCCATAATTAACATACTGTCAATGTAATTAATATAAATGTCCGGATTGAACCATCAGGATAGTGATTTTATAAATAAGATCACTGCAATAATTGAAGAGAACATCTCAAACGAATATTTTGGGGTTTCTGAGCTGGCACGATTATCCGGCATGAGCCGTTCCAGCCTGTTGCGAAAGATCAGGAGTCAGGCCGATATGTCTGCAAGTCAGTTTATCCGTAATGTACGGTTGAAATATGCTATGGAATTGCTGAATCAACAGTCATTAAATGTATCGGAAGTATCTTACCGGGTTGGTTTCAGCAGTACTTCTTATTTCATTAAGTGCTTCAGGGAGTATTATGGTTACCCGCCCGGGGAAGCTGCCGGCAGGAATACTAAGGCAACTGAGCCTATGGAAACAGCTGTTTCTGGCAGAAAGACAAAGAATTTATTAATTGCTGCAGGAAGTGTCGTGGGCATTCTGATATTGGTGCTGGCTTTTTATTTTAAGCCATTTTCTTCGGATACTCAGAACCAGGAGAAATCAATTGCGGTGTTGCCTTTCATCAATGACAGCAACGACTCAACCAATGTATACATTATTAACGGGTTGATGGAATCAGTACTCAATGATCTGCAAAAGATCGGAGATATGAGGGTTATCAGCAGAACCTCAGTTGAAAAATTCCGAAATACACGCTCAACCATACCCGAAATGGGGAGAGAGTTGAATGTCAATTATTTTGTGGAAGGAAGCGGGCAGAAGATCGGTGACCGGATTCTATTGAGTATTCAGTTGATTGATGCACATACTGATAAACATCTTTGGTCGGAACAATATACAAGAGAGACTAATGACATTTTTCGTTTCCAGAGAGAGGTTGCAAAAAATATTGCAGCTAAAATACAAGCTGTGATCACGCCTGAAGAAGCAGCAAGAATTGACAAAATACCTACTGATAATCCGGAGGCATATGACCTTTTCCTAAAGGGACTTGACTTTTTCCACATGGGTACTGCTGAAGGGCTTGTGAAAGCAATTGGTTATTTTAAACAGGCTGTTGCTCTTGACAGTACATTTGCCCGGGCTTATGCCGATATTGCTATTTCATACTATTATCTTGATATTAACCAGGCTGAGAAGAAATTCACTTCCAAAATTAATGAAAATGCAGATTTGGCAATGTTCTTTGATCCGGAACTCCCCCAGGCACTGGTAGCAAAAAGTTTGTATTTTATGAACAACAGAGAATATGAAAAGGCTGTACCCTATTTGGAGAAAGCCCATGAATACAGTCCGAACTCTGCTTTTGTAATCAATTTATTATCGGATTTTTATACTAACTACATACCCAATACGGCGAAATACCTGGAATATGCGC
This sequence comes from Bacteroidales bacterium, assembly GCA_035638655.1. Lineage (GTDB taxonomy): Bacteria > Bacteroidota > Bacteroidia > Bacteroidales > DASQZP01 > DASQZP01. The sequence continues at coordinate 1,579 of DASQZP010000577.1, read as the reverse complement.
TTAAAGGTATCCGGCTGGATATCGGGTCCAACGACTCTGCAACTGCCAGCTTTATATATCTCCATGTGGGAAATGCCTTTATACAATCTGGATTTGTGGACGAAGCAGAAAAATACATTGATAAATCGCTTGAATATAATCCAAATAATTTATTTTCAGAATATGTAAAGGCTTATATCCTGTATGCCCGGGATGGAGATCTCCAACGAACAAAAGAATTGCTGATCAGGGCCTATAATAAGGACACCACGCGCCTTGATATTTTACAGGAGATTGGGAAAACCTGCTACTATATGCGGGATTATATAAATGCTTACAGCTATTACTCCAGCTTTATTAAAGCACGGGATTCGCTGCACCTGGATATTTACACCGGGGAAGATGCTAAAATAGGCCTGGTATTCAACAAGATGGGAAAAGTTGAAAAATCGGCAACCCTTTTCAACGCCTATAAAAAGTATGCAGATAACGATCAAACGGTTTATAAACACCTGAGTCTTGCCATGTATTATTCTTTTCATAATGATGAGACCAATGCACTCAGAGAATTAAGAATGTTTGCAAAGCAGGATAATTTTCCATACTGGATTACGCTGTTCCTACCGATTGATCCGCTTGTGGATAATATAAAGGAATTACCCGAATTTAATGAAATAATGAAGGATATTGAAATGAAGTTCCAGGAGAATCATCAGCAGATAAAAGTTTCCCTGGAAAGTCAACAATTGTTATCTTTCAAATGAGAATGGATTATTAATTAACCTGGGGTTAGAAGTGGGTTATCTTGCTTCCGGAGATATTAGCATTGAAATATATATCAGAATTATCAATAGTTTCCTTTTGTGAAACATATTATGTATATTTGTTGTTAAGTATATGAAAGTACATTTGATTAAAAAACAGTCAATTGAGGATTATGTGCAGAAAAATGCCAGGAGCAAGCCATCATTTGAATCATGGTTGTCTATAATTAACTATGTTGACTGGAAAGAACCCAGTGAGATTGTTTGTACTTTTAATAATGCAGATCTTCTGGGTAGAGGTTCAGCAAGAGTAGTATTTAATATTGGAGGAAATAGATACAGAATGATATGCAAATATTACTTTGGAAATGCCAGGGTTCATTTATTTGTAAAATGGATAGGGACTCATGCTGAGTATACAAAACTTTGCAATTCGGGCAGGCAATATGAGATAAATATATTTTGAATTAGAATAATATTGATTTAAATGGAAAACTTAAAATATAAAATAATTAAAAATAAAGAGCAATATGATGAATATTGCAATCTTTTGGAAGATTTGATATTTCATGATGGGAATCAGGATGAAATTGAACTGCTTACTTTTTTGATTGAAAAATGGGATAATGAGCATAGTACATTTTACGACGCTGATCCAGTGGAATTACTTAAAACATTAATGGTAGAACATAATTTAAAAGCTAAGGATTTAGTTGATATTCTGGATTTGTCAAAGGGAACTATCTCAAAGATTCTTAATTATCATAAAGGACTTTCAAAAGATACCATTAGAAAGCTGTCCCATTATTTTAAATTGTCACAGGAAGCATTTAATC
>DASQZP010000576.1:0-5802 GCA_035638655.1 Bacteroidales bacterium | reverse complement strand
CCGGATGTCTGAGAATAAACTCCGCCGGTAGTTATAAAAGTTCCCGAGGAAACCTGCCAGTTGGAAGCACCACTGTCATAATTTTCATCCACCAGAACCTGATCGCCGCTTACCAGTTTCACATCATCAAATTCAGCCTGTGTATTCCAGGTACCAACACCAATTTTACCACTATAATCAGTTGAAGCAGCGGTAAATCCATCATTATAGGTTATCGAACTTGCCAGGTATTCATCTCCTGCATTCACACTATACATTTGTTGTACATAATAATCAGCTGTTTTAACTATATGGGTATTATCAAATCTTATTAGATCAGGATTCCACTGATTATTATTCTCATTGCATAATAATGGAGCATAGCAGGTAAACTGGATCACATCAGCATTTTTTTCAACTCCGGTAAGATAAGACGCCTCAGCAATTGCGTTGTGTTGTCTGTCATCTTTGGAAGCATATTCCCCAATAAATACTTTGGGTCCGTTACGGTCAAAATTATCATAGCGATGAAGGTTATTGAGGAACCATGAGGGATCCATATAGTAATGCTCGTCAACAGCATATAGATTCTGCTCCCTGCTGAATTGCCAGAGGCTGTTGTAATACCCGCCGGAAGCTGCTGTTCCTGAAGTCCCAATAATCTTTATATCCGGGTATTGTTCTTTGACTGCACTGGCAATTGCGGTAAACCTTTCCCTGAATTCCGGAATATCATCCTCCTCATTTCCCAAACAAAGATATTCCATATTGAATGGCTCGGGATGTCCCATGGATGCTCTGACACTCCCCCACTGAGAATCGGCCGGACCATTTGCAAATTCAATCAGATCAACTGCATCCTGAATAACCGGATCCATCTCATTCATTGGTACTATTTGCCGATTCCGGAACTGACAGGAGATACCGACCCACAATACCGGAAGCGGTTTTGCACCAATATCCTCACAAAACTGAAAATATTCGTAGAAACCCAGTCCGTATGTCTGATGATATCCCCACAAATTCCAGTTTGGTTTTCGTTCTGCAACATCACCAACAGTTTCTTTCCAACGGTAAGCGTTATTAATGCTGGCTCCATGGGCTACACAACCTCCAGGAAATCTCAGGAATTTAGGATGCAGATCGGCAATTGTCGTAGCGAGATCTTTCCGCAGTCCGTTTTTGCGGTTTTTAAAAGTATTCCGGGGAAATAATGAAACCATATCAAAATAAACATTACCTGTTCCTTTGGTTACCAGATTCAGACTGGCAACATTTTCAGTCTGACCGGCTGTTAAAACAAGAGTATATTTTTGCCATGTACCTGATATGCCTAAAATTGAATCGCTTCCTATCTCCTCACCAGAAGGAGTTTCCAGGCTGACAACTACCGGTTGATTCAGATCTGTTTCACGTTTCATATAAACGGAGAAGTTATATTTTTCTCCGGCTTTTACAGCAATGCCATTAAATCCTGTATTTCTGATACCGGCACCAATACCAGAATCAGTGATGGTTAGTTTAAGATAATGGGTATTTTCGCTATTCAGGGGCGTACTGTTGTCCACCTGCATAGATGCAGCTGCCCCGCCATTTTTAATGATATACCATGAGTTTAAGGGGGATACAGAAGTATAACCCGACACCGGGTAATATTCAAATGAACGGTTTTGTACGAGTTCGGCATAGAGCCCACCATCTGCACCATAATTAATATCTTCAAAAAATGCCCCGATTAGTTCCTGGCTTATAGCTTTTCCCTGTTGGGAGGCATCCACCTCAAATTTCACCTGGGCTCGTAAAGAAGCAAAATTTAGCAGACCAAACAAAGCAGCAAATAATAAAATATTTCTTTTCATAATGATTCAAAATAAACAATTAATTAATAAGTGTAAAACTAACAATTATAATATTTGGAAGAAATAAAAATTGTCATTAAAAGAAACTATTCTTAAATAAAGGGTTTAGTAGACTGAATAATACTGCTCTGATTCTTTTTTACACCTGCCGCATCTCACGAAAGCTAATACTTATGCAAATTCTCACTTTAGCCCTAATGAATCTCTCTAAATTACTTACTTAATGTCTGTCCATAATGTCTGATACCTGCGTTATTGCAAAAATTTTAAAATCTCTAAATAATTAATATATTGTATCAAAGATTTGCAAATCGATTAAGAAGCATTTTGATAAAATAGTAAAAACATTGTTTGCCATGAAAGAGCTATATCCATGGTCGGGTATAGCCCTTGAATATAATTTTATTCGTGGGATCAGGCTTTTTCTGCTTCTGTTGGTATCAATTTTTTAGTAAAAAAGTAATTGCAACATAATGTTGCATTTAACACATTATATTCAGTCTGCATTTACTTCATGCCTTTTCCCCTGCAGGTACAAAATCAACGGATTGGTAACAAGTGGCACCACATCATCAATCATATGCGGCATCAGGTTATCCATTATTTTTGGCATCATTTGAGGCATTTGCTCTGCCATATAATCAGGCATAGGCACCTGTTTTTGTATCCTTTCAAGTAATGTATCCATTACTTTCGGCATCATTTGAGGCATCATGCGTGGCATCAGCACCGGAAAAAGCGGTTTCATCAAATAGAGCATTCCCGGAACTTTTCCCATATAACGCATCATATTTCCCATGTTTGCAGGCATGGCATCAAGCAGCTGTGGAAACATGCTTTCCATCAGTTTAGCAAATCCTTCAGGTGTCATCAAACCGATCATGGCTTCAAAAGTTGCCCATTGTTTTTGCACCTCGGCATCAGGCGCAGGATATTTGACACCCAGGGCTTCCATGGTAAAATGTGCCAGATCCACTACTTTGATATCGTATCCTTTTTTCTCGGCAGTTACCCGGAATTGCAATTCACAACACGGACAGAGGGAAAGAATTTTTTCGGCTCCGGCGGCTTTTGCTTCTTTCAGCTTTACCTCACCAATATCTGCGGCCACCGGAGGATCTTTGATAAGAGACAACACACTGCCACAACAATGTGCCTGTTCATGATTGTGCTCGAGCTCGGAAAACTTAACCCCGGGAATGGCTTTTATTACCTCCCTTGGTTCTTCGTATACATGGGAAACCCGGCCGATATGACAGGAATCATGCCAGGTAACTGTTTGTTCTTTCCCGCTGGATTCCGGGAACTTCAGCTTACCCGATTTTATCTGTTCTGCAACAATCTGAGAATAATGTTTTACTTCGATATTATAATCAAGCCCTAATTTTTTGGCCCATTCGGGATATACCTGTCGCCACATCATGTCGCAGGCCGGACAACTTGTGATGACCGTCTTTCCTCCGGCTTTCCTTACTTCGCTAAGATTATGTTTCAGGATCTCTGCAAACTGGTCCCATTTCCCGGCAGCCAGCATGGGTGTTCCACAACATTCTTCCTTATTCCCGAGATAGGTAAAGTCCACACCTGCCCTGTCCAGCAAATCAACCGACGCATGTGCAATATCATTTTCAACATAGCTGGCAGTACAACCAGCAAAATACACGTTTTCAGATTTATTACCCGAACCATGTTTGTCTTTCAATTTATCAGGGAACCAATTGTCCCTGTCTTTCTTATATCCAGCCCAAATGTTACCATTATCCTTCAACGATTCCGACATCATATAGAAAGGCGGAAATGTCATTTGTTTCTCATCCTCAATAAGATGTCCTCTCAGTTTCATCCATGAAGGTTCAATAGGCAGGGCGGCAGAGCAACGTACGTTGCATAGTTCACAGGTAGTACATACCAGGAAGGTATCCACAGCTTCCTGGTCCCATTCCTCCCTGCCTTCAATATATTCACGCAACCAGTACCATTTACCTCGAGGTGACTGGCTCTCCCATCCACGTCCGTAAAACTGGTCACATTCGTCCACACAATAGCCGCACTGTGAACATGAATAAGCATACCATGCCACATCCTCAGGTATGCCCCGCTTATTTTTCCCGGGACGTTCTCCAATCTCCGTGATCACATCATTTCCGAATGGACGTATAACCGGTTCAAACACACCGGCCAGTTTCAACAAAGCTCCCAGCGTTCCGTTTTTCATTACCTTGCCGGGATTTAATATTTTATGTGGATCAGTTTCTTTTTTAAACTTACGCATGCGCTCATAATTTTCCTTTCCCAGGATATCTTTTGCTTCACTGCTGAAGTACATACCCGTAGCATAAAGCCTACCGCCGTATTTCTTTGCTATCTTCATGATTGTCAGGACCAGACTGAAAACAAAATTATAACTGAATGAGCGCTGGTCACTCGGAATAAAACCAAGTATTACAACCTCTGGTTTATTTCCTCTTCCTTTTCTGATTACTACTCCTTCTTTGATGACCGGCTGATCAACTTTATTCCCAATCTCAGTAAGGAAAGGATCCAGGTTTTCCAGCGGTACCACAATTTCAGTGGGTACCAGACTAGGCCCCAGGCGCTTCACAACCATAAATTTAAACCGGTGGTCCCATTCATGCTGAGCAATCCTTTCTGACAGAATTTCTGCATCGCAGGAATTCACGATCTCATCTATAGCAGCATGTATCAGGTTAGAAAATTTCTTCGAAAAAGCCAGTGTGAGGATGTATGATGCCGGCAACAACACTCTTTCTTCAACAGGCTTGCCGTTATGTTCCCTCAACGGGGCTTCATTTTTCAATTCCGCCATTCTCGGATTGATGAACATCATTGACCAGACAGGCAGTTTTCGTTCATCCATCAGACTGATCAGGTTCTGCAAGCCCTTCTGAGTCGGGCAACCAATTGAAAGGAGCTCCTGTTCTTCATTTTTCATTATTTTGACAGTAAGTTGGGTAATAAAGCCCGTGGTTCCCTCAGCCCCATAGATCAGATCCAGCTCCTCTCCTTCCATATCCTGTACCTTGCCATCAGCCCTTACAACACGAGCACTTACTACATTATCCCTGAACCAACCGGTACTGTATGATCCGATACCTGCACCCGCCTGCGCAAACCATCCTCCTACTGTGGAGGAGGGGTAGCTTGTTGGATAAGAAGAAACTGTCAATCCTTCCTTCTTTAATTCGTGATCAAGTTTTTCCCATACAATGCCAGGTTGTACAGTGACCAAATGATTTTTTTCATCAACATCCAGGATATTTTTCATCCTGTGAAAATCAACAACCACATCCCGTTTCACGGGGATAACACCGCCATAACCAGAAGTGGATTTGGCACGCGGAGTAAGATGAATACCTTCAGATGCAGCCCATTTAACAAGTTTCAACACTTCCTCTTCATTTTCAGGCTGAACCACAGCATGTGGCAGGGTATTGCCGACAAACGGACTTACCAGACCCGGGATGGCAGCTATATCATGACTGTACATTTTCATTTCTCTTTTATCATAGCGTACCCGGTCGTTAAAAAGTTGTGTCAGGAATTCACTGTTTCGGCGTTGAAAGCCAGAAAAGATATTCTGATTATTTCTGTTACCATTTAAATTTGATTGATTATTATTTGTGTTCATAAGACCATGTTTTTAAGAGATTTTAGAGCCGATATAAAGCTGAAAATTCTATATTATTTTATAATTGTCTTCATAATTACCAAAAAAGGACATTGATTTTCTTCATTTGCCTCCACCTATTGGGGGGGTGAAGAAAATCAATTTGCTCTCTGCCAGTAATGCTTTCGGCAGATGGGCTTTTAGAATCAGAGGCAAAAAATATTATTCTCAGTACTCTTAATCACTTGTTCGGTAATCAACCGGACAGGCGTATTATTTTAATATAAAAGAGCTTTTATACATTAAGTGTGGTGCGCTTCATTACATTAACATTTT
>DASQZP010000575.1:0-3229 GCA_035638655.1 Bacteroidales bacterium | reverse complement strand
TGATTATAACCCTGTTGTCAGGGATCAGCAGTCTCCTGTTTGTGCTTATACACTTTCAGCGCCTGTAGCAATATCAGAACCTGCAGTGGTTGAATTTGCCTCTCAGGAGGCCACCAATATCACCTGTAACGGTGCCGATGACGGAACTATAACGGTAGCAGCGACGGGAGGTACAGGCACCTATACCTATACCATGAATCCTCTCAGCACAACCAATCCCGACGGTTTGTTTGATGCACTTACACCCGGTAATTATACTGTAGACGTATCCGATGAAAATAACTGTTCAGCAACTTCAGCCGAAATAAGTATCACTGAGCCCAAGCAGCTTGCACTAACCGGTACCAGTGCAGTTGACCTGAACTGTTTTGATGCTGCTAACGGAACAATTACAATCAATGCATCCGGAGGCACTGTTCCCTATACCTTTATACTTTCTCCCGGAGACCTGACAAGCAACACCGGAGAATTCACCGGACTTGATGCAGGTACATACCAGGCCACTATTACCGATGCAAATGGTTGTGGCCCCATTGTAACCGGTTCCATCGAGGTAGTACAACCAGATGAGATTCTGATATCCAGAATGAGTACCCAGGATGTATCTGTGGCCGGAGGAAATGACGGATTGATTTCTATTACAGCTACCGGGGGAACCGGATCCCTGTTGTTCTCAATCAATGGCAATCCTTCGCAAACAGGCAGTACTTTTGAAAATCTTTATCCGGGCGACTATACCATTGCTATTACCGATGAAAATGGTTGCGGACCGGTTTATTCTTCGGTAATTCCTGTCAATGAACCCACAGAAATCACCCCGGTGGCAGGCAGTTTAAAGGGTATGATTTATCCCAATCCCGCACATCCTCAGTTCACCCTCGAACTGGAAGGCGTTGATGCAGGCAATTGCGCCATCAGTCTGGTGAATATGCAGGGACAACAGGTATTTACCAAAACTTATCCCGTTGCTGCTGATTCCAAACTGCAGGAAGTAATTGATCCGGGTACTGTTCCTTCCGGCATTTACCTGATCAGGGTAAATAACATTCTTTTGAAAGAAAAGCTGGTTATACGTTAGACCTGAAGGCAGACAGACGCCACAGGAGGGAGGTTAATAAAAAACTGTATGGATTACTATTGCTTTGAGAAGGTGACAAAGTAACAAGGTAACAGAGGAGCTTCTCGTTTCATCCGGATGAGGTGGATATAAATTTTGATTTTTACGAATATAACGACTTGTAAAGGTTGAATAATAAAAAATATATACCACAGGAGTAGGGGTTACGTCTTCGTAGACCTGACAGGTGTTTGGAAACCTGTCAGGTCTGATAAAGTCTGTGTTATGGATTATCATTTGTTTTCAAAATAAACCTAATGTTTTTTTCATACCAAAATGCCGGCAAATTATGTAATAAAACGTACATCAATTTATTAAAACGTGAAGCTGATGGGACCTGTCAGGTTTAGAACACCTGACAGGTCTGTAAAACGGAAGGAAAAAGATAATTACATCTTCGAAGACCTATTTATTGCTCCAGGGGAATGATTGACGGTTGCACCGTCAATCAACAGGTTGAGAAAAGCCACAAGTCGGGAAACTCATATCTTTGTAATAAGAAGAAACACGACAGAGACACGCATTACAAATGCCTGCCTGACGAAACGCCAGTACAGGCAGGCGCGCCGGGAAAAGAAGGCACAAGTAGATACTTGCGCCAGGGGGGTAACAAATTAACAAGGAAACAAAGTAACAGAGGAGCTTCTCGTTTATCCGTATGAGGTGGATATTTTTACGGGAGTGCCAGCGCCGTTAGGTGCGTCATCTTCGTAAGCCCGGGTGTCAGCCCGGGTATATTGATCACGCCATCTCCTCCGCCGCATCCGTGATGTTTATTTTGAAACCGGGTGTTGTTTATGCGGCGGATGGAAACAAAAATCATATTTTACCACACGATACAATCATGCGGTAGCGATGGAACCAATAGTTAACGGCACAAGGAGATCCTTGCGCCAGGGAGGAGTGAGAGAACAAAAGCACGGGCTATATGTCCGCGCCAGAAGCTCTACAACAAAAAACATTGATCATAACAGGTAAATGCCGTACCTTTGTTCTTTTTTTCAGAACTGTTAAGCGTATTTACCAACATGACAAACAAAAACAAGCCCAATTTAGCCGAAAGGCTTAAAAATATTCCTTTTACCCCATCGAAATTCCCGTTTTTCTACGGATGGATCATTCTTTTTGCAGGAGTGGTTGGCGTACTGATGAGTATTCCCGGACAAACCATGGGCGTATCTGTTTTTACGGATTATCTCCTGGAAGCCCTTCATCTGAGCCGTATAGAACTGAGTGTGGCCTATATGATCGGAACGGTGATGAGTGCCTTGTTTATTACGCGTGCCGGCCGGTTGTACGACCGTCACGGCGCCCGTCCTATTGCCGTGGTTGTGGCAATTATGCTGGGTGTATCATTGCTGTACCTCAGCAAAGTAGACACTGTTTCTGCCTTTTTTGATAATCTCCTTCATTTGCAAAAAAGCACTTTGGTAACCATGATACTGATCACCCTGGGCTTTTTCTTGATCCGGTTTTTTGGCCAGGGTGTGCTTACCATGATTTCCAGAAACATGGTGATGAAATGGTTTGACAAACGGCGCGGACTGGTAAATGCCATTCTGGGCGTTTCAATATCCTTTGGTTTTGCCTATTCTCCCAGACTGTTGAACGATATGATAGAGCAGTTTACCTGGCGGGGAGCATGGCAGATACTGGCACTGGTAAGTGCCGTGTTTTTCATCATTTTTGCCTTTGTATTTTTTCGCGATAATCCCCACATGTACGGACTGATACCGGATGGCAAAAAAATCGTCAGAAAACGGGCCGATGTGAAAGGTGATTCAACCGGGGTGGATCAAACACTGAAAGAAGCCCGCCGTACTTATAACTTCTGGATGTTTAACCTGGGCATGGCCATGTATGCCCTGTACATCACAGCCATTACTTTTCATATTGTTTCTGTTTTTGGTGTAAACGGATTCAGCCGGGAAGTAGCAGTAGCTATATTCCTGCCTACCGCCCTGGTAGCCGTGGGGTTTCATTTCGGGGGCAGCTGGCTCAGCGATTATATCAGACTGAAATACCTGTTGTGGCTCTTCCTGGCCGGTATGTGCCTGAGTATGTTTGCCCTTACCAGACTGGATATTGATCCTGTATACAAATGGCTGATCA
>DASQZP010000574.1:0-2524 GCA_035638655.1 Bacteroidales bacterium | reverse complement strand
CCAGGATTGTTGGATACTCCGAATAGTTTATACACACGTGGACGCCGCAAATCGCAATCTACCAGTAAAACATTTTTATCCGTTTCGGCCAGTGCAATAGCAAGATTTGAGATCAGCGTTGTTTTTCCTTCACCTTCCCTGGCGCTACTAACTACAACCGTCTTTATGGATCTATCAGGGTGAGAATACACGATGTTGGTCTGTAGCCGGCTGAATGCTTCGGCAATGGGAGACATCGTATCAAACAGGGATATTAAATTAGTCGACACCTTATAATTCCGAACTTCTACGACAGAACTGTTTGAAAAATATTGACGGATATAGCTCCTGATATCGGGTATCACGGCCAATATCGGCATGCCCTGCTTTTTCAGCTTTTCAACACTATTTATGGAAGTCGTGACAGATTCTTTTATAAAAATATAAGCCACCGAAAAAAACATTCCGGCGATCATACCCAGAAGGAGATACAATACCTTCTTGGGCTTCACCGGTTTTAGTGGTACGAAACCGTGATCAATAATCCTGCCCAATCCCGATTGTGTTTGCTGCCTTAACGCCATTTCAGATGCCTGCTGGGCTATAGTTTTGAACAAGGTTTCATTCAGACTTACATCTCTTTTAAGACGTATTAACCGTATCATGTTTCCGGGAAGAGAAGTAAAGAAACGATTCAACTCTGCAAGTCTCTTGTTCATGACTTCAATCTGTGCATCATATTGTACTTTTTTTACCTGTAATTCGAGAAGTTTATCATGCATAGTGGCCACTTCCCTCCCTGCCTCTCCGTTATCACTGTTCAGGAAACCCAGATACCGGCCATTACTTTTTTCTATCAGTTGTGAGGTCATTTTTCTGATGTTCTGCTGCAAGGAGCTGATTTGATTCGCCAGCTTACGATATTCGGGTTCCTTGTACGGATTGTTTTTGATCGAAGGATTCTTCGAGATCATCATCATGGCTTTGGTCTTCAAATCAGCCAGCTGATATTGATACAGCTTTAAAGTGGGAGACAGGGCCTCTGCATAATGAGCGGGCAATCCCGGACGCAATGAATCGAGCAGCACCTGATAATTATTAATAGCCGATGTTATAGCCACTCTCTGAACTTCCACCTGTTCCCGTTGATTCTGTATATCAGTAAGCGTAGTAATTAGCTGTTTGGTTTGATCATCCAGATCAACAAGCTGTTTCTTTTTCATAAAACTTTTCAGTTGTACCTCGGCCGAATCCAGACGACTTTGTATCCTTTTGCCTTCTTTTTTTAAAAAATTCAGTGCCGACCTGGCCATAAACCTGTTTTCTCTTGTGGAGAAATCGGTATAAGCGTTCATGGTTAACTCAACCAGATGAGCTGCCTCAGGGGGAGAATAACTCATTACCGTGATCCTGACAGCATTCGACTGTTGACTGATTTGATCAATAGTCAGATTGCGTTGTATTCTTTCGTATACTGTATCCACACTCACAATGGACGAATCATCGGGAAAACTTCTCCAGAGAGAGGGAAACATCATACCGTTGGATTGAAATTTTTCCCTTTTTAAACTGCGGGCCACGTCCATGATCAAACTACGTGATTTTAATATCTGCAGTTCATCATTGATATTATTAGCGGTCCCGATGCCATAAGCGTTTTGTATGAGATTACTGATATTACTATTTGCAACTGGCAAATTACTGTTATCCACATTTGAAATAATCAGTGTTCCGTTGCTTTGATAAACTGGTAATCTTATGAAGGCTATTATTCCAAAAATAACGGTACTTGCTACCATAAACGACACAATGCTCCAACGGTAATGCGCAGCTAATGAGATTACTTTATGAAGATCTATCTCCTCATCACTGTAATCCGGATATTCGGAAAATTGATTATTACCGTACGCCCCTCCGGGCTGTCTGTTAGGATTATGTTTATTCCCATTGTTATTGGTTATAGCCAAAATGAATGTCCCCCTTTAATGATAGTTTTGCGCCTGCTGGCTTCTGCCCAATATATTCTGATTTGAAATAGCCGCTAATACCGCCCAAGAGATACACAGTTTCCCTGATTAATTGTGTTTATCCCTTTTCTTCCCCTCTTTTTTTGACGATTAATATTTTAATATCATTTTAAGTAATATTTTCTATTACACAAAGTATTCAGTGTCAACTATCGTCATTCTTAAAAAAATCTAATTATAAATATTCTATTTATCATGAAAATCGGGCTATTATCAGATATCCACGGCAATTTACCGGCATTACAAGTTTGCTTACATAAATTGAATGAAAAAAAAGCGGACTTAATAATTTGTTTGGGGGATACCGTCGGTTATGGCCCTTTTCCGAATGAATGCCTCGATATCCTGAGGCAACGACAAATCCCCTCCGTTCTTGGTAACCATGATGCCGCAGCTATTGGTAAATTGACTCTTAAAATTTTCCGCGAACCGAATGCATCTCTGCTAAAATGGACTGCGAAAAATTTACGTGGGGAAAATCAGGAATTTCTTTTAAATCTGCCTCTTACAATTGAAAA